>CAYOGS010000108.1:0-6497 GCA_964403435.1 uncultured Rhodospirillales bacterium
CGCCAAAGAGCGCGACCGGCATGACGGCAGCGATGGTGTGCCGCTGCGCCGCGGCCAGGGCAATGGCAGGGGTGAGCAGCCAATTGTCGGGGTCAATATCCGCCAACAAGGGCTGCAACCCGGCATGATGCGCTGCTAACGGACAGGCCGGAAAGGTCACGGCCGGCATCAGCACCGCTCCACCGGACGGCAAATTTAGCGTCCGAAGCCCTAACTCGAGCGCATGATAGCCAGTGACCAGGCTGGTGAGGTGCAGCGGGCGACCGCCTTGAGCCTGGCTCAGCAGGGTGGCCATGGCCTCCTCAAATTCCGTCACCAACGGGCCGTAATTCGTATACCAACGCTGGGCATCAATACGCCGTAGCCATGGCTGTAGCGCCGCAGTGTCAGGCAAATCCGGAATCAGGTGCAAAGCGAGATTGTGGTTAGCCATTGATTCGCCAGCCCTCCGCGCCGGCGACGTGATGCTAGCCCAAAAGCCCTTGCAACGCCTAGTTTTTTCCCCAGCGTTGTGCGGCCAGCGCCACACGTTTGCCCAGCGCGGCAGCCGTCTGACGGTCCGACTCTGGCGGTGCAACTTTCGCGTCCTGGTCGTTGTTCGCTTGTGTCATGACGCCGGAGAAGCTGCCCAGCCGGTTCAAATCAGTTGTCGAGCCGGTGGAGGCATTGTTGCCCGGCATAAGGTCAAGCCCGACCCAGACCATGCCATGCTGCATGGCGAAGATCATGAGTTGCACCAGCGTGTTCAGCTTATCCCCGCTCTGGCTAGCAGAGTTGGTGAAGCCGGCGGCCAGCTTATTCTGCCAGCCGCGCCCCATCCACACCTTGGAGCTGGCATCCATGAAGGCTTTGAAAGGGGCAGAAACACTCCCCATGTAGGTCGGCGAGCCAAAAATGATTGCGTCAGCTTGGGCCAGCGTATCCCAATGTTTGTCACTATCTTCGGCCATGATGAGCGTGGCCGTGGCGCCCGAAACCGACCGGACCCCGGCACCGACGGCTTCTGCCACGGCGGCCGTGTGGCCGTAACCACTGTGATAAACAATGACAATTGACGTCATGGAAGCTCCTCTATGAGATGGATTGCGTTACTCAAATAGCGTGTTATGGTGCGTTGGAAAGCAGGTTCCATACGGTAACTCGATTTGCAGGGGAGTAGCCATGCCCGTCTTCGCCGTTGACCCCGGTCATCCTGATCAGCCTGCCAGTTGTCCACTGACCGCTATTTTCTCGCTCCTTTCCGGACCCTGGACCTGTTTGATCATCTGGCACTTATCGCAGCATGAATCACTTCGCTTTCTGGAACTCAAACGACAGGTGGGAGCTATCTCGGCGAAAATACTGACTGAGCGTCTGAGAATGTTAGAGGAAGCGGGTATTGTACTGCGCAAAGCCACGCCGAGCAGCCCGCCGCAAGTCAGCTACCGGCTAAGTCCGCGCGGGCAAGAGTTACGCACCGCCTTTACGGCGTTACATGATCTGGCACTGCAGTGGGGCGTGACGGACGTAAAAAAGAGCCGGGGCGGCAAGCCACGAAAGGGCGGCCCTAGCCATCAAGGCGAAGAGGATATCACCGCCGCAGCCGAATGATCAGCCGGCAAGAACCGGACTTCGCCCATGTAGGGAAAACAGCGGCAGGTTCGCCATTCCGCCTGTTCATAGAGCGTGGCAAAACCCATACTCGTACCGTCTGCGCCGAAGCCGCTGATGAGTTCTGCGCCACGCCGCGCATTATCAATCATCCACGCCGGCAGCCGTCGATGATAGGGGTTGCGCGCCACCTCGCCAGCGTGGCGGCTTAGAGCCGTTAGTAGCTGCAGCAAATCGGCCGGCGACGATTCCACCATTAGGTTGGGTTCGCGCTGAGGATGCCAGAATTCCGTGAAGACCAGACGCGCGGCATAATCCGGCGGTTGTTTAGCCAAGGCGTCCAGAACCAGGTGGTGGACGCCGATATGGGTTCCGTGGCCATCCTGCCGATGTGGCAGAAAAAGGATGTTTGGCTTTTCTTGGGCAATGACCGCCGCTAGCTTGTCTGTCATGCCTGCCCAGACGATCGGCTGCACCTGGCGCGTATCAGGCCGAACCTCGGCAAAGGGCTGTTTGGAAGCCTCTACGATACTGAAGCCCAGCTCTGTGCAGGCCGCCTGCAGCTCCTGCCGGCGTGCTTCCCGTCGTTCTGCTTTGCTACCTAAAGTCACCGGCACTACTGTGATGCTCATGCCGGCTTCGCGCTGCAAGCGCAGCGGCAAGGCGCCGATGATGCATTCATCGTCAGGATGCGGCGCGAAAATCATGACTTTGGCACCACTGCGTGGAGCGGCCGGCATGGGTTGTTTAGCCGGCATGCCGGACAAACGCACAAAAGATGCCACCAGGTCGGCGAGAGGCATTGTGTCATGCATCAAATCAACCATCACCCATGTTTTAGTCTGCGACGCTTACCGCGGCAGATTGCCGCAAGCCCTGCCAGGCACACGTGATTCAAAGTATTATGCAACAACATCATACATTGATACTCCCGATTTTCACCAACTCTTTACTTTAGTGTCTTTCAATCGGCGACACGTCTTGCGCGCAGGTGTTCCATGTATGATCGCGTCCCTTCCCTGACTGGTATTGAGCGCCGTTTCAGTGACAATGAGTTGATCGTCAGCAAAACGGATGCGCGTGGCATTATCACGTATGCCAATAATCTCTTTTTGCGGCTGGCCGGCATGAGCCAGCAGCAGGCGCTGGGCGCGCCGCATAATTGCGTGCGGCACCCGCAGATGCCACGTTCGGTTTTCAAACTGTTGTGGGATACAGTTGGCAGCGGCAAGGAGATTTTCGCCTATGTCGTCAATCGTTCCATGAATGGGGATCACTATTGGGTTTATGCCCATGTCACCCCAAGTTTCGACGCCCAGGGTCATGTCATCGGCTATCATTCCAACCGGCGCAACCCACACCGCGATGCGCTGGCAGTGATTGAACCGATTTACAAGCTGCTGTCGGCGGAGGAGCAAAAGCACAGTAGCGCCAAAGATGGCTTGGCCGCCGGCACGGCCTTATTGCATCAATATTTGCAAGATAAGGGGACGGACTATGACAGGTTTATCCACGCCCTCTGAAGGGTTGATAGCAGCTGGGCTAGCCAGTGCCAGTGCATTGCTGGCGTTGCTTGCCCAAAGCGGCGGCTATGGCTGGTTGGCCACCAGCTGCATGGCTGTTAGTGTGGTAGCCGCCATCGTATCCATGCTGTGCTGGCGGCGCTTACTGCGGATGTTCGACCATATCGCAGAAGTTAGCGGCGCGGTAAGTGCTGGCGATTTCGAGCGCCGCATCATGCTGCCGCGCGAGAGCGGCACCGTCGGGCTCATGGTCAGCCGCGTCAATGACGTGTTCGATGCTGCGGATGCTTATATCCGTGAGTCCACTGCCGCCTTTGATCACGCGGCGCAGGAAAAAT
Source organism: uncultured Rhodospirillales bacterium (assembly GCA_964403435.1). GTDB lineage: Bacteria > Pseudomonadota > Alphaproteobacteria > UBA9219 > RFNS01 > JAGOHT01. Next base: position 3,452 of record CAYOGS010000108.1, read on the forward strand.
ATTACCGACGGATCGTCTTAACCGGGATGCAGGGTGCTTTTCATCGTGGCGCCAGCACCTTGAATAATTCGATCGATCAAGTGCGGCACAATATGCTCGCGGCCATGCAGCGCGCGGCCGTGAAGCTGGAAAGCGCGGTTAAAGATGCCCTGATCGCCCTACTGGACTCGTCGCAGCAACTGAGCAAAACCTCAGGCGTGCTTAGTGGAGTGGCCGACGACGGTAGCACACAGGCCAGTGCCTTGAGTCATTCCACGGACGCGGCTCTGGGTGCGGTGAATACCGTGGCTGCAGCCGCCGAAGAACTTTCTGCCGCGATCCGCGAAATTGAATCACAGGCGCAAATCTCTTCCGGCATCGTTCAGCGCGCCTCGGAGCAGGCAGTGACTGCCAATGCGGTGCTGAAGGAACTGGTCGAACGGGCGCAGCGGATCGGCACCATCACCCAGGCCATTGACGACATTTCCAACAAGACCAACCTGCTGGCGTTGAACGCCACCATCGAAGCGGCGCGAGCAGGCGAAATGGGTAAAGGCTTCGCAATCGTCGCCGCCGAGGTAAAGAACCTCGCCAACCAGACCAGCAAAGCCGTGGTGGAGATTGCGAACGAAGTTGAAAGCACCCAAAAGGAAATCGCCCGCACCGTGGCAGCGGTGCAAGGCATTGCCCAGACGGTCAGTGATATTCAGGGCATTTCCTCAGTGATCGCCGCAGCAGTGAGTGAGCAAGAAGCGGCAACGCAGGAGATAGCCCGCTCAGCCCATATCGCTCTGGGAAGCTCACAGGAAGTGAGCACAACCACTCAGTCCGTTTCTGCCTCTGCCAGCAAGACCGGCAGCGCCGCACAGGACACAAGCCGTTAAGATCTTGTCCCAGCATTCCGCAGGACTGCAACAGGAAATCAATCGTTTTATCAACGAAACGCGGCAGATGGCGTCATGACGCGATGCTCAGGTGCCTGATTGAATTTCTTCCAGCTCCAGCCAACGCGTCTCAGCGTCGGACAGCTCCCGGGTTGCGGCCGTGAAGCGCTTGGTTTTACGGTCAAACTCCTCCGGCGCGCGGACATAGAGCGACGTATCGGCCAACTGGTCTTGCAGCTCCGTAATTTCGCTCTCTAGCATGGCCATCCGCTCCGGCAGTCGCTCCAGCTCATATTGTTGCGTGAAGGTAAGGCGCTTCTTGGCTGGCGTCGAGACGACGGGTGGGGCTGCAGCTGTAAGGACGGTAGCGGCCTTGGCCGGTGATGCCGGCGCCAGAGGCACAGTGGAGTCGCGGCGCGCGCGTTCGGCCACATAGTCCTGATAGTTGCCGATGACAGCGCTCACCTTGCCTTGCCCCTCGAAAGCCAGAATCTTCGTCACGGTCTGATCGAGAAAGTCGCGGTCATGGCTGACTATCAAAAGCGTACCAGAGTAATGCGCCAGCATCTCCTCCAACATGTCCAGAGTATCCATATCCAGATCGTTGGTCGGCTCGTCCAGAATCAGCAGGCTTCCAGGATTTGCCATGACCTTGGCAAGCAGCAGCCGATTCTTTTGGCCACCTGACAGTGTGGCCACCGGTTGGTCTGACTGGCGCGGGTCGAACATAAAGTCTTTCAAATAACCACAGACATGCCGTGTCTTGCCCATAACCTGCAGATAGTCGCTGCCAGTGGGGCAAAGGATGCGTTGCAGCGAATAATCCGGTCGCAAGGCGGCACGTTGCTGGTCGAAATACGACACTTCCACGTTCGGCGCCAATTTGACATTTCCCTGGTGAGGTTTGACCTCGCCCAGCAGCAGCTGGATAAAGCTGGTCTTGCCGTTGCCGTTGCGGCCGACGATACCGATGCGGTCGCCGCGCAGCAGGCGAAAAGAAAATTTATCGAGAATAATATTTTGCCGCGGCGGCACTGCACCCGCCACCGGGTAGGCCAAATTGACCTGATGGAATTCCGCCACAGCGCGCGAGGCCAGCGGCGCATCCCCCGTGGGCGCGAATTCTACCCGCGCCAGCATGCGGGAGAGCGCATTTTTGTCAGCGCGTAGCTTGTCGCGTTCCTGCTTCATCAGCGCGAGGCGGCGGACATTGCGCTTGCGCCGCGCCGGTACACCACGGCTGGCCCAGTCCACTTCCTGATCCAGCAGCTTCTGACGGTTGTGCAATTCACGCGCCTCCTGCTCCAGGAGCATGCTGGACCATTCCTCGAAATAACCGTAGCCGCGCGGACAGATCTTCATCTTGCCTCTGTCCAGCCAGAAGACACGGTCGGAGATGCGCGTCAGGAAAGCACGATCATGGCTGATGCAGACCAGCGCGCCGCGATAGGAGCGTAGATAATTCTCCAGCCACTCGATCACTTCCAGGTCAAGGTGGTTTGTCGGCTCGTCCAGCAGTAGAATTTCCGGCGCCAACACCAATGCGCGCGCTAGCGCTGCACGCCGCAGCTGACCACCAGACAAGTCCGACATCGGCGCCTGGGCGTTTAGCCCCAGCGGTGTTAGGATTTGCTCCACCTTATAAGCGTGGCTTTCTGGCATATCCGGCGCGGCATCAGCGATGCCGGAAAAGACATAGTCATATACGCGCTGCGTTCGTTCCGGCACCAGCTCCTGCGGCAGATGACCGATGACGATACCCTGCAATTGCCAACGCTCGCCTTCGTCAAGCTCCCTTGATCCGGTGATGATATTCATCAACGTCGTCTTGCCACTACCGTTGCGGCCGACCAGACAGATTTTATCGCCGTCCTGAATGTTAAAGGAAAGGTTCTCGAAAAGCGTCTTGTTGCCGAAGCGGATAGCCGCCGCCTGCACGCTCAAAAGCAAAGTTGCCGCCACAGTCTTCAGCCCGCCTTTGGCCGGTTCTGCACCGTAACGGCGCGAATAACGCGGCCGAAGGTGGTGCCTTGCACCAGGATGGAGAAGATGACGACCACATAGGTCATGGACAGAATAATATCCTTGGCGTGACCAAAAGGTAGCGACAGTGCTAAGGCGATGGAAATGCCACCGCGCAGCGCCCCCCAAGTGAGCAGGGTGATGGTGCCGCGTTCAAAGGG
>CAYOGS010000109.1:0-6456 GCA_964403435.1 uncultured Rhodospirillales bacterium
ATCCTGATCGCCCCCGAAGCCGGAGGCCCCCTTAGCTGTCATCACCCCAATCACTTCAAACGGAGTATTTTTGACCAGAATAAATTTCCCCACCGGATCGCCGCCGTTCGGGAACAGATTATCTTTCACCGTCTGCCCGAGCACCGTGACCGGCGCATAACTTTTCAAATCACGCTCGCTGAAAAAGCTTCCCGCCGCCACTGGCCAATCCTTGGTGTCCGGCAGGGCATAGCCCGTCCCCTGAATGCTCGTCGCGTAATCGATATTCCCCGACCGCACTGTCTGCCGCCCGCTGCGCTCTTCTACCAGGCTGGCGACATTCGCCACCCCCCGGATAGCAGCCGCATCCTCGACCGTCAGCGTCGCATTATCCCCGCTAGACCGTACCCCAGGCGCACCGGGCCTCACCGACAATAAATTCGTCCCCATCGTCGAAATCTGGTCTAGTACTTTCTGCTTGCTCCCTTCCCCCACCGCCAGCATCACCACCACCGAAGCCACGCCAATGATGATCCCCAGCAAAGTCAGTAGCGTCCGGAAAAAATTCACCCTGAGCGCACGGAACGCCATCTTCACTGTCTCGGCAATTTCCGGCACCGTACTTACCGCCCCCTCATTTTTCTTAATCGCCAGTGCAATCGCCCCCACATCAGCCACACTCACCTGATCGTCTACCACCCGTCCGTCCGCCAGCCGAATAATCCGGTGCGCATGCCGCGCCACCTGCTCGTCATGCGTAATCAGAATAACCGTGCGCCCTTCGCCTTGTAGCGTCTTGAGCAGCGCCATCACTTCGCCGCCGCTCTTGCTGTCCAGCGCCCCCGTCGGCTCGTCCGCCAAAATCACTGCCGGATCATTGATCAGCGCCCGTGCAATCGCCACCCGCTGCTGCTGTCCGCCAGATAGTTCCGACGGCCGATGCCCCGACCGCAACCCCAGCCCCAGCTGCGTCAATAACTTCTTCGCTTTCGCCGACCGCTCAGTCTTACTCGCCCCGGCATAAATCGCCGGAATCTCTACATTCTCTTCTGCATTCGCCGTCGCCAGCAAATTATACCGCTGAAAAATAAACCCGAACGTATCCCGCCGCAGCGCCGCCAGCTGATCCTTGTCGAGCCCCTCAACCGATTGCCCCGCTATCCGGTAAGTCCCCTGATCCGCTTTATCGAGGCACCCAATGATATTCATCAAGGTTGATTTCCCCGACCCCGACTGGCCCATGATTGCAACGAACTCGCCGTTCTTGATCGTCAGCGAAACCCCGTCAAGCGCCCGCACCACATAATCGCCGCTGCGATAACCCCGCGCGACATCGGTCAGTTCCAGCAGCGGTAAAACCTCTGTCATAAGCGCGGCTGTCCCGGTCCACCCGACATCCTGCCACCAGCCCGCACCCCGCCCGCCGCTTTTTCCGTCCGCGGCAACAACACCTTATCGCCGTCACTCACCCCCGACTTCACCTCCGCCTGAGTCCGCGTCATCAGCCCAACCGTCACTACTCGCTCTTCGCGCTGCCCATTATTATCAATCCGTACCATATAAGCCGGCAAACCATCATCCGTTTCCACCGCCTTGCCCAACGCATTCACCGGAATTACCACGACATTCTTTGCCTTGCCCACCACAAAAAACACCTGCGTACTCATCCCCGTCATCAGCTGATGATCGGAGTTATTGACATCCACTAGGGCGTTATAGAGCACCACATCATTGATCGTCTCCGGCGTCGGCAGGATCTGCCGCACCTTGCCGTGCCACTTCCGGTCCTGCGCCCCCAGAGTAGTGAAATAAACATCCATCGCCGCCACAAGCCGCATTACATCCGCCTCCGCTACCTGCGTCCTGACCGTCATAATATTCAAGTCAGCAATCTGCACGACAACCGGCGCCGTTTGGCTGGCATTCAGCGTCTGCCCTTCACGCACCGGCTGCGACACAACGGTCCCATCCATCGGCGCATAAATTTTTGTGTAGCTCAAATTTGCCTTATCGCCATCCAACGACGATTGCGCCTGCTCAATCTGCGCCTTCAGCGAACTACTCTTCGCCTGCACCACCTTGAGATTGGTCCAGCTCTCATCCAGCGCCTCCTGACTGATCGCTTTCTGCTTAATCAGCAACTGATTGCGCGCCAAACTCTTCTGCGCAAACACCGCCTGCGCCTCCTGCTCCGCCAGCTGCGACCCCAGCGATTTCAGCTGCGCCTCATCCGCCGCTACCTTTGACTCATAAACCCGCGGATCGATCTCCGCGATCAAATCGCCTCTCTTAACCGCATCCCCGATCGACACATGAACAACTTTGATCTGCCCCGAAACCTGCACACCCACATCGACAAAATCGCGCGGCTCCAGCTTCCCCTGCGCCGTCACCGTCTCCTCAATATCGCCCCTCGTTACGCGTACACTGCGTAGCTCAGCATTTATCTCCACTGCGGCTGATTTTTTCCAATAAAATCCCACGCCAGCACCCACCAGCCCCAACACCACCAACCCCAACATCACTGCAACGGAACGTCTCATAACCCGCCTGCCCAAACCTCGCCATTAACCATGGAATCACCAATCATAGCTCACAAATACGGTATAAATGTGAAGCTAGCTTATGAATTTCCGCCACGTTCTTTATTGTGCTCATCTTTAAAAACTGAACCAGTCAAAATGAGAAACTTCCTATAAACTGTAGTGGCTCATTAACGGGGAGCAGGTCACACTCAATAGCGAGCTGCCGTGGCGCAGATTGTCGCGCGCCACGGTCTCCCCGTGCGATGGACCTGTGCAGTTGTGGGGCCAGAGCGCAGCAGTAAACGATATGAAAGCCAGAGGAATAATGATGAGCTCCGTGAACGTCTGATCAGGTTGGCGTCAGAGCGACGGCGTGCCGGTATAGTTACGCGGGTGAGATCAATCTTGTCCGTGTCTGGCATGAAGTCCGCGATCCGGTCCATCTAGGCAGAGGTGCTTTTGGATGACTTGACTAATATTTATTTGGATTAAATAGTGCTTCGTTATCCGGCAGACATACTGACGGCAGGCCGCTTAGGAGGATCATTTTCGGGAAAAAACACAGGTTCATAGTGACTTAGCTTAATCGTATAAATACCTCGGCCTTGCGTTAATGCACGAAGGGTTATGGTGTAGCCAAATAATGTTGAAAGCGGCACAAATGCTTGAATCTCAAAGTTGTCAGCGATTTTCTTCTTATCATTTATGGCCCCACTTCTATTGTTGATGTCTTGACTCACTCCTTTAGCGCAATCGGCAGGCGTTTTAATTTCTATGATCATTATTGGCTCCAGTACTATTGGCATTCCATTTATTGCTATCGTGTGATATACGATATTTGGAACTGAATGTTCGAAGGTTGCTAGCTGCTCTACTCGAACGAGGGCATTTACGAGTTGATCCTCGCTCATGGCTCCGAGGACAAAATCAGAAGAAAGTCCAACTCTTTCGACTAAGAGGTCTGGGTCATGACGTTTGATTTCTTGCAAAGCACCAGCAAGCTTCTTCCTGTCTTGCTTTGAAGCTGGTCTTACGACAACTTCGATAAGATGCCCCGGTTGATAATTCATGATTTTATAATTTCCAGAATTCTATCACTGTATATGGGTTAGTAGTTGGCTTCCACTCACGCGCCAGTTTTTCCGCTTCTTCGCGTTGCTGTGGTGTGATCTTTTCTTCTATTATATCTAGTACATAACGTGAATTATCATGCCCCTGTGCGTTAGCAAGCCCTACCCACATATGCGCCAAAATATAGTTACGGGGTAGACCATCACCTCTGTAATACATTATCCCAAGAAGGAGTTGCGCTCTGGCGTTGCCCTTCTCAGAAGCTGTTCGCCACCATTTCACCGCTTCCGAAAAGTCACGGGCGACTCCCTCGCCTTGGTAATACATCTTACCAAGACTGTATTGCGCTGATGAATGTCCTTGTTCAGCAGCCTTGCGGTACCATTTCACTGCTTCCGCATAGTCACGGGCAACACCTTCGCCTTCGATATACATAAAACCAAGACTGTATTGCGCTGATGCATGTCCTTGTTCAGCGGCCATGCGGTACCATTTCATCGCCTGAGCATAGTCACGGGCGACACCATCGCCCTCAAAAAACATAAAGCCAAGCCCATATTGAGCTTGTGCCAGTCCCTGTTCAGCGGCCATGCGATGCCATTTCACTGCTTCCGCATAGTCCTGTGCTACACGTTCACCTTTGTAGTACATTGACCCCAAAAAACTTTGCGCCTCGGCGTTTCCCTGTTCAGCAGCCTTGCGATACCATTTCAATGCCTCAACGAAGTCCTGGTGCACACCTTTTCCTTCGAAATACATATAACCAAGACCAGATTGCGCCTGTGCCTGTCCCTGTTCAGCAGCCATTCGCAACCATTTTACCGCCTCAGCATAATCCTGCGGTACTGCTTCACCGAAGTAATAGATCGATGACAGAAGAAATTGCGTCTCAGCGTTGCCCTGTTCAGCTGCTTTTCGATACCATTTCACCGCCTCAGTGACGTCCTGGCGCACACCTTTACCTTCGTAATACATTACACCAAGTGCATATTGCGCTTGAGCATTTCCCCGTTCAGCCGCCTTGCTCATCCATTTTACCGCCTCTGCATAATCTTGCGGCACACTCTTACCTTCCGAATATATGTAACCAAGACCATACTCTGCTCGTGCATAACCTTGCTCAGCGGCTCTGCGCCACCATTTTAAAGCTTCGGTGAAGTCTTGGGGTAAACCTTTGCTTTCAGAATACATCTTACCTAAATTGTATTGCCCCTCAGGCAAACCTTGCTCAGAAGCCTTGCGCAACCATTTCAATGCTTCGGCGTAGTCCTGGGGTAACCCTTTGTCTTCAATATACATCAAACCTAAATATAATTGCGCGTCTGCTACATCTTGAAAAGCGGCCTTGCGCATCCATTTCACCGCCTCGGTATAATCCTGTGGAACACCTTTGCCTTCGTAATAGATCTGACCAAGACTAAATTGTGCCTTTACATTTCCCTGTCTAGCTGCCTTCCGCAACCACTTCACTGCTTCTGCATTATCTTGAGGCACGCCTTTGCCTTCGGAGAACATGTAACCAAGACCATATTGCGCCCGTGCATGACCTTTTTGGATTGCCTTGCGCCACCATTTTATCGCTTCATTATAATCACGAGATACACCTTTGCCTTCGTAATACATCAATCCAAGATTAAATTGTGCATCGGCGTCGCCCTGCTCAGCCGCTTTGCGCTCATGATTAAGCTTAGATACTGCGAATGACGGCAGAAAGCAGAGAAAAATACAAATAAATGCTATCAAACGCATGTGCGTCTTCCTTTGCTGCAAATAGACATCCGAGCGAACGTAAAAGTCGATCAATATTGTCCCATGCATTATAAACTGTGCTGTAGTTGGTTTGAAGCACACTTTGCTCAGGTGTCCTTCAAACCGGGTAAAGCCCCCACATTGCAGGCTCAGCTCCAGTAAGGCGTATGACAATGCGGTGCGACCTCCGACCATAGTTCTTCAGCCCGCTAGCCGAATGTATGCCACCCGCGTGGCATACATTATGCGCAACTTGCGCCTAGCTTGTTGCTACAATCTTGAATGTTTGACACATGTTTCACTCAATGCAAGCTTGGGACGGCAGATGATTTTGAAAGAATTACAATGATTAATAGATTGGCCATCGCGGGCTACCGCTCACTTCGTGACGTTCGACTGGAATGTGACCAGCTCACAGTAATCACAGGTGCGAACGGAAGCGGTAAATCAAGCCTGTATCGTGCTTTGAGGCTATTAGCCGATATCGCTCAAGGACGTGTCATACAATCTTTAGCCGCCGAAGGTGGCTTAGACTCGACTTTGTGGGCGGGGCCTGTAGCCTTCTCGCGCGCCATGAAGGCGGGAGAGCAGCCAATTCACGGCACTCCACGCAAAGTTCCCGTGAGTTTGAAACTTGGCTTTTCCAGCGATGATTACGGCTATGCCATTGACTTGGGATTGCCCCAGCCGCATCCGCCGACAATGTTTTCTCAAGACCCTGAAATTAAGGTCGAATGTCAGTGGGTAGGTCAAACTCTTGCCCGATCAAATGTTTTTGCCGAACGCCATGGTGCAGCTGTACGGATACGCGGCGAAAATGGCGAATGGATCAACTTCACCCATACGCTGGCAACATTCGACAGTATGATGACGCATTGTAGTGACCCGCGCACTGCGTTGGAGCTTCTGGTCTTGCGCGAAAGGATGCGCGCTTGGAGGTTTTACGACCATCTCCGCACAGATAGCGAAGCACCAGCGCGCCGCCCTCAAGTGGGCACCTATTCGCCTGTACTAAGTGGTGACGGAGCTAACCTAGCGGCAGCGATTGAGACCATTATTGAAATTGGTGCCGTCGACGACTTTAAAGCTACCATCGCGGATGCCTTTGACGGTGCATCGGTGAGCATTGAAG
>CAYOGS010000110.1:0-6439 GCA_964403435.1 uncultured Rhodospirillales bacterium
AACATACTCGTGCCAGCACGTTTTGATAGATTTGTCATTTATCGTCTCCTGTAGTCGACAAGTTTAGCGCTGGGCGCCGTGGGCTGCAATTAATGTGGCGCTGCCGCCACGCTATAGGCACTGGTAGCATTCACGATAAATTTGCTATTCCAAAAATTTGTCGGACAAGTCGGCCCTGGGGTTGGAATGATAGCCGCAGCCTCTGCGAGCCGCGCGAAAGTCCGCTCATCCAACGCTGATTCAGTGCGCTGACCATTGTTACTGGGTACCGACGCGATGATACGGTCATTGACCGCATCAAACCGCACGACATGCACAGCGCTTTCGCGATAAACGCGCGCCATTTCTTCCGCGCTTACCCGACATACTTGCGCGCCCTCCTGCGCCTGCGCCTGCAGCGTTGTCGCATCCTGCGCCATCGCGGCACCTGCAGAGGCGAACAGCGCCAAAGCACCAGCGCTGGCTCGCTGCAACATCTTGGTCATAGGCTTGCTCCATAAAATCCAGTGGCAGCACTATAGTCCCTTGAACTATTGCTGTGCAGGTCGATTGTATTGGCGAATTAGTTTCAGGCCGCCAGAAGCGTGCCGATTTGCTGCGGTGCGGTCAATGCGATGGTTAACGCATCAGGCTGATGCCCATCAATAATCGCAATACCACCGACACCCGCCGCCAGCGCGGCCAGTGCGCTTTCCACTTTTGGTATCATCCCACCAGCAATCACACCCTGCGCGATGAGGTCATTAGCCAACGCCGGCGTCAGGCGCGCGATGGGCTGCCGATCCACTCCCCAGACACCCATCACATTCGTCGCGAGTATCAACCGTTCCGCCTTTAAGGCCGCTGCGACCGCCAGAGCGTAATCATCCGCATTGATATTGTAACTTAACCCATCCAGCCCATGCCCGACGGAATTAAGGACCAGAATAGCACCCGATTGCAGCCATTCCAGCAGCAGCTCGGCTTCCACCAGCACTGGCCGACCAGTGCGGTCACCATCGTCCCACAGCGGTTGAGCGACGACTGGCGTTTGCGACGGAATCATCGTCTGGCAGCCGGCTTGCTGCAACGTCTCGGTTACGCTCAGGCTGATGATCCGCATGGTACGCGCAACGACATCCATGCTCGTCGCGTCGGTGCGGCGGCGACCGTCAGCCCCTTTCACGGGCGCGATGCCGGCGGCACGCAGTGCCACATCAATCTGCGGCCCGCCGCCATGCACCAATACGATGCCCAGATTTTCTGTTTGCAACTGACGCAGTTGCGCGGCCATAGCTGGCAAAAAGGCCGGGTCTTCGGCGATAGAGTTGCCGCCTATTTTGATCACCACAGTCTTGCCGGCGAAGGCGGAAAGGTTAGACATGAGTTAGCCGATAGATAAAGTGTTGCTAATTTCGATTCCATAGCAAGGTTTTCACCGTTAAGATACAGGCCAACATGGGGGCATGATGCCAATACAAAGAATCGCCATTCTTGGCGCCAGCGGCTATACGGGCGCGGAACTTTTGCGGCTGCTGATACCTCACCAAAACGTACAAATATGTGCGCTGACGGCAGAGAAAAATGCCGGCCAACCCCTGGCAGCCGTTTTGCCGCATCTGCGCGGCTATGGACTGCCTGATTTGTGCAAAATTGACGCCGTGGATTTCAAAGATATTGATGTTGTTTTCTGTGCTTTGCCGCACGGCACGACTCAAGAAGTGGTGGCAGCGCTACCACGCAATCTGAAAATCATTGACCTGTCGGCAGATTTCCGTCTCGCCGATATTGAAAGCTATGCCACGTGGTATGGCCACCAACACCGGGCGCCGGCATTGCAGGCGGAAGCGGTTTATGGCTTGACGGAAATTAACCGCGCCACCATCGCGCGAGCTCGTCTGATCGCCAACCCCGGCTGTTACCCGACAGCATCGCAACTTCCCTTGATTCCCTTGTTGCGCGCCGGGCTGATTGAGTCGGACGACATTATCATCGACGCAAAATCCGGTGTCAGCGGCGCCGGGCGTGAACTGAAACAGGGCAATTTGTTCTGTGAAACGGCGGAAGGCATGCAGGCGTATGGTGTGGCCGGCCACCGGCACGCGCCTGAAATCGAAGCTGGACTGTCTGAAGCGGCAGGCCACAGCATCGTGGTGAATTTTACTCCCCATCTCGTGCCGATGAGCCGGGGTATCTTCGCCAGCCTCTATGTGCGGCTCAAGGGCGGCGCAACAATAGCGACTTTGCGCTCTTGCTGGCAGGCACAATATGATAAGGAACCGTTCATCGAAATTCTGCCTGAAGGGCAGTGGCCCAGCACACGCCAGGTTCGCGGCACAAACCGATGCCAAATGGCCGTGGCCGCTGACCGCGTGCCCGGGCGCGCGATCATCTTAGCGACGATTGACAATCTCGTGAAGGGCGCCGCGGGTCAGGCCATACAGAATATGAACCTGAGCTGCGGCTGGCCGGAAACTACGGGTTTGGAACATACAGCACTGTTCCCTTAAGGTGTAGTCAAAGGCATCAGAAGGTGGAGAACATTCTGGTCTCTGCTAGCCGCAGCACTTAAAATACTAGGTGTATAATGAACAGCGGAAGCACAGAGAAGTCTGCATTTACAGACCAGCATAACGTAACGCTAGACATACTTTAACCTGCCAGCCGTTCGAGTTCATCGGCGGCAATGCCGTAATTGCCGAAGATGTTCTGCACATCATCATTATCGTCCAGAGCTTCAATCAGCTTCAGCAAGGCCGCTGCAACTTCGCCGGTCACGGGTATGTGTGTGTTGGGCTGCCATGTCAGCTTGGCACTTTGCGGTTCGCCAAACTTCTTTTCTAAAGCCGTGCGTACAGCGCCGAAATCCTCCACGCTGGTCGTTACCCAATGGCCTTCGGCATCGGATTCTACATTATCTCCGCCAGCTTCAATCACTGCCTCCAGCATCGCGTCGCTACTGCCTACTGCCATTGCAAACTCAATTTCTCCGCCGCGCGTGAACATGAAGCTGACAGAATTGCTTTCGCCCAGTGTCCCACCATTCTTACCGAAAGCGGTGCGAATCTCTGCAGCCGTTCGGTTGCGGTTATCGGTTAGTGCCTCAACAATCAGAGCCACACCGCCCGGGCCATAGCCTTCGTAACGCACTTCTTCATAATTGGCCGTATCAGTAGAACCCGGCGCTCCAGCCTTCATCGCCCGCTCAATGCGGTCACGTGGCATGTTGTTTACCCGCGCTTCGGCAATTGCAGCACGCAGACGCGGATTGGCCGCCGGGTCTGGCATGCCAGTTTTGCAACTCACCATGATTTCACGTGCCAATTTGTTAAAAATTTTCGCACGTTTGGCATCGCTGCGATTCTTGGTGTGCATGATGTTCTTGGAATGGGAATGTCCGGCCATGGTTAATATCTGCGCTCGTTTTGTTTCCGCTGAGTATTTCATACAAAATCCGGACAGACTTGTCATTATCCGGACAACCCCTTCATGAAACTATTGCCCGCGGCCACCCCTGTATTAGGTTCAGTCATCGGGAGACAACCATGCAGCAACCAGGTTCCAATTTACCGTTCACCCAACCGCGCAACTGGTTGGAATTGGCGAGTATTGAACGTCAGGCGATGGAATATCATGCCGCCGGCAAAGACGCTGCCGCGGAATTCGCCGCTTCTATCGAAAGCCTGAACCCTGCTGCCCAACGGCGGCGAGATCAAGCGGCTGCTTTGCATGATGAGCGCTTGGTACTACAGAATATCGCGCGCAGCGCCTATCTCGGTGCGCTCGGCGGGCATGTCGAGCAACGCTCCGGCAGTTTCGCACCTGAACAGCTGCCGCAACGCGAGGCTGAGGCAAAGCTGGTCGGTCATGTCATCGGTCCTTTCGTCACGGCAGCGCAGCTGCTGACTGGTGTGGATAGTCTCCGCCGCAGCGGCCTGGCCACGACCGCGATACCGTTGCAGCAGGAAGCAGAGCGGGCCCTCAACCGCGGATTTGCCGCCCTACGGCTGCAACAGGCGGGACACCAGTTGGACAAGCAGCGCCGGCCAATCGGCGCCGTCTATGAGCCACCATTTCCGACGACGATCATGAATGTAGTTATTCAAGAAGTGCCAGCGCTGCCGACCGCCCGTAGGGTGGCGATGCTGCGGATACTCTTGCCGGAAATGCCTTGAAGTAATTGAAAACAATTAGAATGGTTTGACGATAACCAAAATCACGATACCGATGAGGAAGAGCGTCGGAATTTCGTTTACTGTGCGGAAGAAATTGGCGCTATGCCGGTTGGAGTCCATGGCAAAAGCCTTGCGCCAACGAGCTAACAAACCGTGCAAGGCGGACATTGCCAGCACAAGCACCAGCTTGGCATGCATCCAGTGCAAACTCAGCAGAGCCGTATTGAGATAGAGCATCCAACCGCCGAACAAGAAGGTGGCAACCATCGCCGGATTAATGATGGCGCGCAGCAGGCGGCGCTCCATCACCTTAAGTGTTTCAGACAGTTCGCCACCTTTTACGGCCGTCACGTGATAGACGTAGAGGCGCGGCAGATAGAGCATGCCGGCCATCCAGGCAATGACGGCGATGACATGCATTGCTTTGACCCAATCATAGAGCATTCAGACCCCTTTTGCGGCTTTGCCGCGCGATTGTTTTGCCAAAGGATGATGTGCCAGTAAGGTGGCACTCAATCTTCCGGCTACCACATGCGTATAAATCTGGGTGGTGGCGATATCGGCATGACCCAGCATCTGCTGTACGCTCCTCAAATCGGCGCCGCCCTCCAGTAGATGGGTCGCGAAAGCGTGGCGTAACACATGCGGGCTCAAACGCTCCGGCGCGATGCCGACGCTTATACCAACCTCGCGGAGAAGTTGGAAAAAGCGCTGGCGAGTGAGATGACCGGTGCGGGCGCGCTGAGAAGGAAACAGAAATACTGATTTGCCGCCCGGCGGCAGAAACACACCACGATGCTTGCGATAAGCCGCTACCGCCTGCTGCGCCGCCTGATTCAACGGCACCTGGCGCTCCTTGCCACCTTTACCTTTGACATGCAAAACGGCGGTGCGCGTAAACGCTGCCAGCGGCAGTGCCACCAGTTCGCTCACGCGCAACCCGCCAGCATAAAGCAGTTCAAGCATGGCATGCAGCCGCAACCCTTCGGCATCAGGCCAGTTCCGCGCCGCATCGCACAGCGCCGCTGCCTCCTCAGCACTCAGATATTTGGGCAATTTGCGGCTTTGCTTTGGCGGCGTCAGATCGCGCGACGGATCATCCCGGAGCTGGCCCTCGCTGCACAAAAATTTGTAATATTGCCGCAAAGATGAAAGCCGACGTGCCTGCGTCGCGGTGGCACTGCGCGCTAGACTACGCATATAGCGCTGCAAATCATTCGACCGCGCCGTGGTCAGATCACGTTGCATGGTGAAAAGGAAGCTGTTCAAGTCTTGCAAATCGCGACGATATGCGCTGCGCGTGTTTGTGGCGGCGTTGCGTTCGGCAGCCAGTGCCTCAAGGAACGCCTCGACCGACACAGGCAGAGGTGGGGATTTTGTGGTCTTGCCACCGGCGCGAATTAGACGTGGCATTAGCGCGGCAGGCTGCTATCCGGTAGCTCGGCGCGCACCAGACGCACCTCCGGCCGGATATCGCTAAAGGAAAGCAGGGCAACGCCACCGATCACGCCGATGAACAAGAGTAGGCCGACAACCGCAACGACCCGCACCATGCAAACCCCCATTATGCCATAACCGCCGCGAAATACCAGTCTTGCGGCAAATGATTTATCCTTCTATAGGACGCGGCGACAGGTGACACAAGCCCGAGGATGGTTGACTGAAAACCGACGCCAAGACGACGTTTGCCGGCCATACGCTTCCGGCGGTTTTTTTGCTCTTCTCCACACAGCTTACACGAGAGTGCTCCGATGTTGTCCCCTGCCCTACAACGCCAGAATTGTCTCTCCACTGCGAATGTTAAGGTCATGACCCGTCCGCAGCGCGCGATATTTGCCCTACCCATCGTTCTCGTGGGTATGATGGGAAGCGGTAAAAGTACCGTTGGCCGCAAATTGGCGGCTCGACTGGCACTGCCCTTCGCGGATTCGGATCAGGAAATCGAACACGCCGCAGGCTGTTCGGTCAGCGAATTCTTCAAGCGTTATGGCGAGGCGGAGTTTCGCGCCGGAGAACGTCGGGTGATCACCCGGTTGTTGGAACGGCCGATGCAGGTCATTTCTGTGGGTGGCGGGGCTTTTGCCCAGGACGACACCCGCGATGTTATCCAGGAGCGCGCCGTCGCAGTCTGGCTCAAGGTTGACCCCGCTATCCTGGCGCGCCGCGTGGAAAAACGCAACGACCGCCCTATGCTGCAAGGCTATAGCGACGCCGACACCGCCGTGCGAAACATCATGTCGGTGCGTGAGCCGCTTTATGCCCAGGCTCCGGTCATTGTGCCCAGC
>CAYOGS010000111.1:0-6367 GCA_964403435.1 uncultured Rhodospirillales bacterium
TAATTATCGAGCAGGATGTCGCGCACTTCATCCTTAAGATTGAGGCGCTCGAAAGCATCCTTCTGAATCACCCGCACGACGGGTACGGGGAAAAACTCTCGGATGTCACCCAGCCAGCGCGCCACGCGCGGTGCCGATCCACCCAAACCACCTTTCTGTTTTTTCCCGTCGCCATCACCGCCCGACCCGTAAAGTGCTGTCAATGCCATGTCGATGCGGCGATCGCGCTCGGACAGGGAAGATCTGTCTGCTTCATCTCCAAGTGCCAATTGCCAGCGGCGCTCCCGCTCCTTCTGGTTAAGAATCATTCGTCTATTCCTAATATGGAGTTCAGAAGCGGCAAGGCTTTCTGGAAGGCCGCGGACAGGGCGGCCCCCTCGGCCACCGTTATGCTTTCTGGATCTTCAAGCGTGCCACTCTTCACTTTCTCCATCATCCGGCGACGTTCCATGGTATCAAACCGACCGACGGCGCGACGCAAGATTGGCAGGAGTTCGATGAAGGACTCTTCCGGCAATTCCCTCAGCCAGGAATCAACCAATGCAAATAGCCGGGTATCCTGCACCAGAAGTTGGGCAGATTGATTGAGGAACCCCTCGAGCCACTGCCCGGCGTCTAGAACTGGTACGGCCATCGACAAAGCACGCGACAGCCGTGTCGCCGCCTCGGTATCCGTTCGCGCGCCTTCGTCATAGAGTCTGCGCAAGGCAAAGCCACGCAACAAGGCCGAAGCTGTGTCATCGGCTTCAAGGGCTGAGAGTGCAGTCTTCCAGCTTTCCGAATGATGCGGTTCTTCAAGCAATGGCACTGCGCTATCATACGAGCGCATAGCATCACGCATAGCGACGGCAGCGTCCTCGTTCAGACCACGGCAAGCCGTGCCGATACCGGCGGATATCTCAATACACATACCGGACACAAGCTTAGACAAAGCCTCGTGTGGTAACTTGCGCGCTGTGCCATAACGCAGGATGTTGACCAACGGCGCCACAGCGCGTAGCACTTGCTCAATGTCTGTGGTGTTGACGCTGAGCACCTGTAGCTTATGGGTAAGTTTTTCGGCTGCATCGGCAAGATTGGCATTGAGGCAGAGTGAAATCAGCTCGGCACAGCGTGCCAGCGATGTCTGCTTGTCAACCGCCTCAAGAGCAGCATTGCCGGCAGCTTGTTCGATAGTGGTACCGAAGCGCAAGGCCTCAACCAGTTTGACACTGAGTTCCGGCTGCCAGACGATTTTCCAGTTTTCACGGAAGGTGCCGCGCCCGGCCTGCGCTTCAGTCAGTCTGCCCCAAGGCACGTTTATCAAGAGCAGACGGTGTAGCAGTTCGGATTTGAGGAGACCTGTCTCGCTGCGCAGATCTACTGACAGATCCTCCTGAGCAGCCGACGGCTTCATACGCAACTTCTTCTGCCAGCGCCGTAGGTCTTCGGCAAGCGGCATCTGCGGTACAATATCATCAACCTCGCCTATAGCGTTGCCGATGACCAGACGATCAACGATCAACTTCAACAGAATTGGATCGCCCTGACACATGACTGAGAGAGAAGCATCCTGCATTTCAGCAAGGCCCGGTAACGGATAGTCTCGGAGCGAGGCAAGTGCCAGGGCAAGGCGCGCTGACTCGATGACCGATGCGGAAGAAGTGACCTGACCCTCGTCGCGCAACAGGCCGGCAACTTTAGACTGCCAGCAGGCAGCGACCTCTACGGGCTGGCGGGCGTTACCTTTGACATAAAATTCATGCCAGAGGTGACGATACCAACCTGGTGAGATGATGCCTGCGCCATAGCCTGACGCGGCAGCCAGCCGAGAATCTGTCCAGGGTACCCATGTGGCGGTGACCTTGGCACTCCTCGAACCCTTCAAGAGTTCACGGTCCTGTTTCGCTGGCACCAATTGCACCAGGGCCGGAACGTGCCAAGCGCCGCAGATAAGGGCAATTTCGTCCTGTGTTTCACTGAGAGCTTGTGCGATCTCAAGACGCATATGCGCCTCGCGCTGTGCTTCATGGTACGAGAGTGGGTACTGTTTCTCGACTTCGGAGCGCAAGGCTGTCATGGCGTCGGCAATAGCTGAAAATACTTCCGTCCCACCGCCTGATTGCTCAACGAGCCCGTTCCACCAGCATTCTCCATCGCTCTCACCAGCCGCTTCGGCAAGCGCCGACAAGGGATCGCGGCGCAGGGAATCAGTTTCAGATGCAGCCTCTTCGTCGACTTTCTCCTTTTCCTCACGCAGGGCAAATCGCTGGCCAGCAGGCAAGTCAATAAAGCGGACAGGACGCTGGCGCGTCAGAGCCCATTGCAAAGCTTGCCATTCCGGTGAAAAAACGGCGAAAGGAATAAAACTAGCACGAACTGGATCGTCTTCATCATGTACCAGAATAGCGAGCGGCGGATGCATGCCGCTATTGGCTGCGTATTCCAGCACGGAATTGGCATCAGCCGGACCCTCGATCAACACAATTTGCGGATTGATAGCGTCGAGGGCCGCTACGACGCTAGCCGCAGAGCCTGGCCCGTGATGTCTGATGCCGAGGAAATGTGTACGGCCTAGTTTCATTGAAGCCCTACATCACCTCGCGGATGGCGTCATATAAGTCACGCCATCCAGAGCGCTCGCGCATAACGGATTCGAGATATTCCTGCATCACGATTTTATCTTGAAGAGGGTCCTTGATCACGGCGCCGACAATATTGGCAGACAACGTAATGGCATCAAGTGACCCAGAGCCAAAATGAGCAGCCTCAGCCCAAGCTCCTACACCTACAGAAATGGCCTCGGCGGTTGACAGAGTGCCAGTGGGAGATTTCAGCTTTTGCTTGCCATTGAGCGTCTGTCCATCACGCATCTCTCGAAATATGGTGACGACACGGGCAATCTCCTTGTCAACGGGCGCTATTTGAGGGAGTTGCAAGCCGGTGCCGATTTCATTGACGCGCCTTACCACAATTGCCGTCTCCTCATCGACGCTGTTGGGTAAGGGTAGTACGACAACATTGAATCGTCTCTTCAACGCAGAAGACAATTCATTGACACCCTTGTCACGGTTATTGGCGGTGGCAATAATATTGAAGCCGCGCCTGGCATGTACTGAGTCATTGAGTTCAGGAATCGGAAGGGTTTTTTCTGATAACACGGTGATCAATGTGTCTTGGACATCTGAGCCCATGCGTGTTAGTTCCTCGAGGCGTAAGAGTGTTCCTTCTTCCATGGCGCGCATTAAAGGTGTCGGCACCAAAGCCTCGCGAGACGGACCTTTGGCAAGCAGCATCGCATAGTTCCAGCCGTAGCGAATTTGGTTCTCGTCGGTTCCGGCGGTGCACTGAATCAGGCGCTGGGATGATCCGGAAATGGCTACAGCAAGATGTTCCGACACCCAGGATTTCGCAGTGCCCGGAACGCCTAGTAACAGTAATGCGCGATCGGTAGCCAGGGTTGCGACTGCTGTTTCAATTAGCCTGCGATTGCCGACATATTTGGGTGTGATTTCGGCCCCCCTCACTTTTCCGCCCATGATGTAAGTCACGGCGGCCTGGGGCGAAAGGCGCCAGCCTTCGGGCCTGGCTTTGGTATCCGCCGCCGCGATGGCTTCGATTTCATGCGCATAAATAACTTCAGCAGTGCTGCGCAATTGCTTTGTTTCGTCAGTGGATTTAGCAGATTTGACCATGAGTTACCTTCGTCAGGAAAGAGACTGAATGAAGCGGTGATATAATACGACACGCGGTGCATGGCTCTCGGCCATCTGGATAAAGTCAGCAGACAATGATGCCGGAATCAAATGTGCGATGGTTTCCAACATCGCCTTGCGAGGCAAATCCTCAAGCATATTCCAGTACGGATGCCGGATCAGTTCACGGGCAGTCGGCTCTGGCAGTGGCAGCGGAATACGGGCAGCGGTATTAGCCAAATCAATTACAGACGGCAATTGACTCCACTTACCTGGTGTGAAGCAAAGACCAAGGATTTGATTGCCGTCGATTTCCGTTCGCTTAGCATAGCTGTCATCGATAAGGGCGTTCAGCAAAACGCCGTCATGGCTATTGAGCTGCTCACAAGCTGTCGTCACAAGAGCATAGTCACCGTCGTCTATGGCCTTGCGGATTAGGATGAGTTGAAGGTCGAGGAGTTTGTCAGATTGCATGGCAATAGCGATGATTGATGACTTCTCTTCGCCAAATGCGCCGGCAATGTCGGTAAGGCTCAATCCAGCGAGCTTGTCATCAAACCGGCTTTGGTTCGGCTTTGGATCAAGGCCTTTGTAGACAAAGACCTTCCGTCGACGCAGTATACCCTCGGTAACCACATGCAAGTCTTCTTTTAATCGCGCGATCGACAGTGCGAAATTCTCAGAACCAGGAATGCGGCCGAGTAGACTCTGCGCTAGTTCTTTCACTGTCGGCGCGCGATCCTTGAGCAGGCTTTCGAGGAATGTCTGATCTTGCGCAGTCGGTTTGTGGGCTATCACCTGCAATAGACGGAAACGCATGTCAGCCGGCTCAGCCGTCATCATGCTAACGATCAGTGTGCGCGCGTGTTCGGGATCGCGTGCTCTCAAATCACGCAAGAAACCGATACGCTGCCCCTTGCTGGCCATGGCCAGATGTTCCTCGATAACAGGTCCGTCGAGATAAGGTTCATCCGGCCCTTCACGTTCGGGGCGACAAATGCGCAACCATTCACGCGCTGCTGGTGACAGCTGTTCCGAATAGCGAGCTATAAAGTCTTCTAGCCTAGCGAAATCAAACGGATGCAGTTCTAGCCCGAACCTTTGCAAAACGCCGGGCACAGCCGATGTCATCATATCGGTCACTTTAGCGTCCGGGCCTGACAGCAGCCGTTCGAGCGTCTTGCGCGATTGGATACCTGGATACCGAGCCGGCTGGAGCGTGAGTCCAGGCAATTCTGCTGTCTTGGGCAAAGGCACACGCTCAAATTTGCCATGCATCGCGGCGAGCGAAAGTGTCACAAGCATTCCGACGGAATCTAACTGCTTGCTAGTCCCTAGCAGCACGCTTCTGCGAAATTTTTCCAGTATAGTGGCGTCGAACGTCATCTGAACCACCTACCAATCGGTGTTTCAGCCATACTCGGCGTGAAGAACCGGCCGTCCCAGAGACCTGTGACTGCATGCAGTTCGATTGCCGACAGTGCAATAACTGCATCCGTCAGTTTTGGCAAAACCGGAATAGCCGCTCCCTCTGCGATCAGCCAAAATCCCTGTTTGTCAAATCTCTTGCACGACAGATTCGTGAGCGTCATAGGCCATTGCTTAAGCCATGGCAGCAGAGTTCTCAGGTCATCATAGGCACCAAGTGCATCACACAGAGCTGCGGCAGGCAATCTTGGAGTAGGAAGATCAACAGCCGAACGCGACACGATAACTGCGCGCAAAGGCACCACCGACGGGTAGAAAACTAATTCGCCTACAAAGCTTTCGCTGACTTTGAACGATGCATTGTTTGCGCCTGTGGCGACCGGCACGAAATCGATCAGCACGGCCGGCGTTTCCTTGTCATCTTTTACGCCGATCAGCCAGGTTTCGATACGGCGTAGTTTGTCGGGCTGCACTTCAACCTGTGTTGCGACAACAGTCCATTCCCCAAAAACGCGTAAAGAAGCGGGATCATCGATCAAACTTTGACGATCCTGTGACCAACCAACGAGCCGCCGCACATCATGGCGTAAGGCTTCAGGCAACCTTTCCTGTCGGCGATAGGCCTCAGCTAATAAATGAAATTCGCCTAGGGCCTCAATCAGAGCATCATTGCGCATGACATCAGGCAGAGCCATTATAGCGCTTGGCAACACGTCAACGGCTGTTGCTATGGTCGACGCCTTGGCATCAACAAGGCGCTGGGCCAGCGTTCGGCAGCGTTGTGCCGCTTCACCCATGAAGCTCGCAAGCCCTCTTGTCAGGGTGTCCTCAATCCAGCGATCGAGTTCATCAAGACCAGATAGGATTGCTTCTTCACGCTGAGCCTTTAGGCGTTCACGCTGTTGCGCAGAGCGGGCTTCGGATTTCTCGTCCCGCTTCTGTTCCGGTTCCGTTGATAGTGTTTCGTCTAGCGATGCCTTGGGCTTTGACTGATCGGCTTTTTTCTCTACGCTAGAGCCCGGCCGCCGCCGGGCTACCCAATCCACCACCCAGTCCGGCGTCGTCGCAGTGGTAAAAGTCTGCGGCGACTTTGCCAGAAGGTACATCAGGCCGAGGGAGTGCTTGCAGGGAAATTTGCGACTTGGGCAGGTGCACTTGTAGCCAAGGTCGGAGATTTGAAGGCAAACGCGGTACGGTATAGAGCCTGACCCCTGGCATTCACCCCAGGCGAATTCTCGAGTGCTGTCGATAGCAGAGAGTTGCCA
>CAYOGS010000112.1:0-3047 GCA_964403435.1 uncultured Rhodospirillales bacterium
CTAGATAGGATGGCATCTCTTCAGGATGCTGCGTGAAATAGACATCGACTTCGTTCCCGAAAGCGACATGGCTCATTCTGTCGGGAGGCAGCAGCGCCAGGACCTCTTCCATGAACGCCGTAGCTCGCGCCACCATCACGGGATTATCCCAGGCAGTGTTTTGCAAATCCTCCGGCACTTCCCGCTTGACGGTATTGATGAGTTGTACCCCTAAGATGATCTCCTGCTGCAGCCCACGCCTTAACGTGATTTCTCGACGCAGATCATCCAAATTCAATTGATCGGCGGCTGGCTCCAGTTCCCGCCAGTTTTTGGCCACCAACGCGCGCGTGGTGCCCAAAGCCACTGTTTCCTCCAGCGCGGTTTTGGCAGCCGTGTGCCAGTGCAAGTAAAATTCAACAAGATTGTAATCTTCCAGCGCTGGAAAGGCCAAAACACCCCAGTCGGCCTTAACTCCTTCGTCTGCACGCGCTGGATTGCACAAGGCCAGCAGGAGCAGCAGGAGCTTCGCGTAAATGCTAGACTTCATCCGGCTGTTGCTCAGTCACTGGTCCAGGCACGAAGAAATTTGTTTTGCTTCGTGTCCCAGTAGTAAACCGAGGAGGAACTGCTGAAGCGAAAATATTCTATCCCAGGATTTTTCAACCACACGAGCGCCCGTTCCCCCGAATCGCTTACTGGACAGTCGTCACCCTGTTCAATACACAAAACAGTGAGTGCCCCGGCCTCTTGCCGGTCAAGTCCCATGAAAACTCGTCCGTCCCCTTCACTACCTTCGTCGCTGTCAAGTTTTATCCATTGGCCTGCTGTGTCCTGTGCCAGCCAGACCCAAAGTCCTTCTGCATTGGAATTTTCTTTACGCAATAGAACGGCGATGTCCTGGTGGCCATTGCCGTCAAAATCCGCGACGGCTTTGGCGAAATGCTGTGGTGACGTGTCACGTATCGGATCGCGCAACTCCAATGCCGTAGGGTAGCGCCAGCCAACCGGCGCCGGCGCGTGCAAAGAAAAGTCTTCAGGCTTTTGCGCCGACAGGAAAAGTAGGCAAGAAGCCAAGAAAAAGGCGACGTCGCGACGCCGCCTTAGCAAACCCGCCCTGGCAGAAGCCCTGGCCATTAGGCCGCTTGTGCCTTTGGTTTAGCCGTCATGGTCACTTTGCCACCGGCCTTAGCAATCGCTTCGATAGCGCTCGCCGAAGCGCCAGCAACAGTAATGCTGATCTTGCTGCTGACAGCCCCCTTACCCAGCAGGCGCACGCCGTCGCGCGCCGGCTTGACCAAACCCAGCTTAATGAGCTGATCACCGGTAATCTCTTGGTTAGCACTCACCATGCCGTCATTGATGGCGGCCTGCAGGCGCCCCAGATTGATCACCGAATATTCGGCTGCAAAAATATTGTTGAAGCCGCGCTTCGGCAGCCGGCGATGCAACGGCATTTGTCCGCCTTCAAAGCCTTTCAGCGCCACACCGGTGCGCGCTTTCTGGCCCTTGACGCCGCGTCCGGCCGTCTTGCCCTTGCCGGAACCAATGCCACGTCCGACAGCTTTAAATTTCTTGCGCGCACCAGCGTTGTCGCGGATCTCATTGAGTTTCATGGCAGCATTCCTTCAGTCAAAAAATTACTTCTCGTCCTGCACGACGACCAGATGCCGCACCTTGCGAATCATGCCGCGTACTGCCGGTGTATCCTCCAGCGTGCTGCTCCTGTGGCGCTTGTCCAGCCCCAAACCAATCAGCGTCTCACGCATGCCCGGTTTCTTGCGGAAGGACGAACCCATCTGCGTCACAGTTACTGTCTTGCCCTTCGTCATAACTTACCCCTATCCCCAGACCAGATCAGGCTTCGACCGCAGTTTCGCCAGATTTGTCATTCGCCTTCTTGCCGATAATCTCATTGACCTTCTTGCCGCGGCGGTTAGCCACCGAACGCGGGCTATTGATGGTCGCGAGTGCCGCAAACGTGGCCTTTACCATGTTGTGCGGATTAGACGTGCCGACCGACTTGGCCACCACATCCTGCACGCCCAGAGCTTCGAACACGGCGCGCATCGGCCCACCGGCGATAATACCGGTGCCGGGCGGTGCCGTGCGCAGCACAACGATACCAGCACCAAACATGCCACGCACGTCATGGTGGATGGTGCGCCCTTCACGCAAGGGAATCCGTACCATATTGCGCTTGGCGTTGTCTGTCGCCTTGCGGATCGCTTCCGGCACTTCACGGGCTTTACCAGTACCAAACCCGACGCGCCCCTTACCGTCGCCCATAATGATCAATGCGGCAAAGCCAAAGCGCTTACCACCCTTGACCACTTTAGCCACGCGATTGATCGCGACGAGCTTATCAATATATTCGCTACGATCCGCATCGTTAGCGGCGCCGTCCGGAGAGCCATCCTCGCGACGGCGACGGCGACGGCGATTGCCGTCTTCGCTGTCGCCTTGTTTTTCTGCCGTTGCTGCTCTTGCCATGGTGTTATCCCTATTTGATTAGAACGAAAGACCGGCTAGGCGCGCCGCATCAGCCAGCGCCTTGAGCCGTCCGTGATATTGGCTGCCGCCACGGTCGAACATCACTTCCTTGACGTCTTGCTTCAACGCCCGCTCGGCAATCAGCTTGCCGACCATCGTCGCCGCGGCGATATTGGCGCCGGTCTTCAGCGAGCCGCGCAGATCTTTTTCCAGCGTGGACGCAGCGACGAGCGTACAGCCCTTCTGGTCATCAATGATTTGGGCGTAAATGTTCTTCTCCGACCGGAAGACTGACAAGCGCGGCCGTGCCGAAACCTGCTGCAGCTTGGTACGCACCCGCTTGCTGCGGCGTTGTTGTAATTTCTTCGTCTTTTCCATCGTGCCAATTCCCGCTGTGTTTGCCCGGCGTCTGAGCCATTGAACGCCTTACTTCTTCTTGCCTTCCTTACGCAAAATCCGCTCGCCCTCATACCGAATGCCTTTGCCTTTATAAGGTTCCGGACGTTTGAAGCCGCGAATCTCAGCCGCCATCTGGCCGACTTTTTGGCGATCAGCACCAACGATACTAATCAAAG
>CAYOGS010000112.1:3057-5938 GCA_964403435.1 uncultured Rhodospirillales bacterium
TGATGGTGATTTCCTTGGGAATATCGACTTTCACTTCATGGCTAAAGCCGATTTGCAGAATGAGTTGCTGCCCCTGCACCGCCGCACGGAAACCGACGCCTTCGATTTCCAGAACCTTGCGATACCCTTCCGTCACGCCCTTAACCAGATTATTAAGGTTGTTACGCGTGGTACCCCACATCGCCCGCTCACGCTGGGACGAGCCACGCGGCGTCACGGCCAATTTGCCATCGGCAAACGTGACCACAACTTCGGCTGGCGCGACAAGACTCAAGCTGCCTTGCTTGCCTTTGACGGCAACATTCTGTCCCTTGACTTCGACCGTAACCCCGCTGGGCACGGCCACTGCATGTTTACCGACGCGTGACATTCTCTAACTCCCAATCATTCCTTGCCGGCTTAGAATACACGGCACAAAATCTCGCCGCCCACATTCGCTGCCCTGGCTTCGTTGTCTGACATCACGCCACGAGGCGTGGACAGAATGGAGATGCCTAAGCCGTTGTAATAGCGCGGCAAATCCTTGATCTTGGCATAAACGCGACGCCCGGGCCGCGAAACGCGGTCAATGCGCTTAATCACAGCGTCGCCTTCATGATACTTCAGCTCAATCTGCAGGAGAGGCAAGCCAGCCTCGGACTTCGATTCACCGAAGCCGCGGATATAGCCTTCTTTCTGCAAAACTTCCAACACATGCTTGCGAAAGCTCGATGCTGGGCATTCCACCACCGCCAGCCTTGCGGACTGGCCGTTGCGGATGCGGGTCAGCATGTCACCCAGTATATCGGACATTGACATCAGCGTCTCTCCTTACCAGCTTGACTTCACGACGCCGGTCAACTGTCCCGCCAGGGCCAGGTCACGCAGCTTGATGCGGCACAGCTTGAATTTGCGATAGGTACCACGCGGGCGACCCGTCAGTTCACAACGGTTGCGCACCCGCACCTTAGCAGAATTGCGCGGCATGCGCGCCAGGCGCATGACGGCGTCGAAACGCTCTTCCATTGCCGTATCCTTGTTCATGATCACAGCCTTTAGCTTGGCGCGCGAACCTGCTTTGTTCTTGCTCATGCGCGTGCGGCGCTTGTTCTTTTCGATCATGGATGTTTTAGCCATAGTTCCCTCTCAATTCACAAACGGCATATTGAAGCCGCGCAGCAATTCTTTGGCTTCCGCGTCTGTCTTGGCCGTCGTGCAAATCACGATGTCCATGCCGCGGATTTCGTCAATTTTGTCGTATTCGATTTCCGGAAACACCAGCTGCTCTTTCAGCCCCATGGCGTAGTTACCGCGGCCATCAAAGCTCTTACCTGGAATGCCGCGGAAGTCGCGCACGCGCGGCAGCGCGATGGAAACCAAGCGATCGAGGAATTCATACATCTTCTCACGGCGCAGTGTCACCTTGCAGCCGATACCCAGACCCTCGCGCAGCTTGTAGGACGAAATCGCCTTCCGCGACTTTGTCACAACCGGCCTCTGCCCAGCAATCAGAGCCAGCTGCTCCGCCGCTACCTTAGCCTTCTTGCTGTCGTTAACGGCTTCGCCCACGCCCATATTGATGACGATCTTATCCAGACGCGGCACCTCAAAGCGGTTCTTGTAGCCAAATTTCTCGACGAGCGCTTTGCGCACAACGTCTTCATAATGTTTTTGCAGCCTTGCCGCCATGAAACCGCTCCTGCCTACCTGTCAATCTGTTCGCCGGAGCGCTTAGCAACACGCACCTTGCGCCCGTCCTTCATTGTCTTGAAGCCGACTCGCACCGCCTTGTTATCCTTGGGGTCGAGATGCGCCACGTTGGAAACGTGGATCGGCGCCTCAATCTTCTCAATGCCGCCGGCGGACTTCGCCGACGGGCGCTTATGCTTCGTCGCCTGGTTGACGCCGGACACGATCACGCGCTGCTCTGTCGGTATTACCCGCACCACGGTGCCAGTCTTACCCTTATCCTTGCCGGCAATGACGATCACGCGATCGTCTTTCTTGATTTTCATAGCCATTATAGCACCTCTTCCGCCAGCGAGATGATCTTCATGAACCCGAGCGTACGCAATTCACGCGTCACGGGGCCAAAGATACGCGTCCCAACCGGCTCTTTATCCTTGTTGATCAGCACCGCCGCGTTTGTATCGAAGCGGATGGACGTGCCGTCGGCGCGCCGCACTTCCTTACGGGTGCGAACGATGACCGCCTTATGAACGTCACCCTTCTTCACGCGACCGCGCGGAATAGCGTCCTTCACGGAAATGACGATGATGTCACCTACCCCCGCGAATTTACGCTTGGAGCCCCCCAGCACCTTAATGCAGGCCACTTTCTTAGCACCGCTATTGTCCGCGACCTCAAGGGTCGATTCCATCTGGATCATGGTAACAGTTCCTTGTCCCTAAACCTCAAAGCCTCAGCCATTTTTTCCGGCGGATTTGGCGGCTTCTTGCACCACTGTCCAGCGCTTACTCTTGCTGATCGGGGCGCACTCAATGATAGAGATGAAATCACCAGTCTTGCAGGCATTGCTCTCATCATGAGCCGCATACTTCTTAGACTTGGTGATATACTTTTTGTAAACGGGATGCATAACGCGCCGCTCAACCAAGACGGTTACCGTCTTATCAGCTTTGTCACTCGTCACCGTTCCTTGCAATACGCGCCGTGGCATTTTTCGTCCTCTCTCAAGCCGCCGCGCCGGCCTTGCGGCGGCGTTCGGTCATAATCGTCTGAATCTTCGCAATCTCACGCTTCACCTGGCGTTGCCGGTCGGTATGCGTCAATTGGCCGGTGGCCTTCTGGAATCGGAGATTAAGTTGCTCCCGTTTCAGGGAAAGCACTTGCTCAGCCAGTTCTTTATCGGTCTTGAGGCGGATATCCTGCGCCTTTACGC
>CAYOGS010000112.1:5948-6335 GCA_964403435.1 uncultured Rhodospirillales bacterium
GCCCAAACGTTGGACAAACTTGGTCTTAATCGGCAGCTTAGCAGCAGCCAATGCGAAAGCTTCGCGTGCGATATTCACTGGCACACCGTCGAGCTCGAACATGATACGACCGGGATGCACGCGCGCCGCCCAAAATTCGACAGCCCCCTTGCCCGAACCCATACGGACTTCTGCTGGTTTCTTGGAAACCGGCACATCCGGAAAAATCGTGATCCACAACCGGCCTTGACGCTTAATGGCGCGGCTGATAGCCCGGCGCGCAGCTTCGATCTGCCGCGCCGTGATGCGTTCTGGCTCCATGGCCTTCAGGCCGAAGGCACCAAAATTGAGGCGCGTCCACCCCTTGGCGGCACCGTGGATGCGGCCTTTGTGCATCTTGCGGTATTT
>CAYOGS010000113.1:0-6333 GCA_964403435.1 uncultured Rhodospirillales bacterium
GCCAGGAAGTGCTGCGCTCGGTCAGTCCGGCGCAGCAGGTTATGAAAGCGGTCCATGATTGCCTTCTAGATGTCTTAGGCAACACCGCCGTGCCGCTGAACCTCCAGTCGACACCGCCGGTTTCCGTGATGCTCGTCGGACTCCAAGGCGCCGGCAAGACCACGACGGCCGCCAAGCTAGCAAAATATCTACAAGACAAAGAGCGCAAGAAAGTGCTGATGGCGTCACTAGACACGCGACGCCCCGCCGCGCAGGAACAGCTGGCGGTGCTGGGGCAGCAGATCGGTGTAGCGACTTTGCCGGTTATCATGGGGCAAGAGCCGCGCGCCATCGCGCTGCGGGCGCTCGAGACTGCCCGGCTCGAAGGTTACGACGTCGTACTACACGATACTGCCGGACGGCTGGCGATTGATTTTGAGTTGATGGCCGAGGTGGCGGACATTCGCGCCGCCGTGCAGCCGCCGGAAGTACTGCTGGTAGCCGACGCCATGACCGGTCAGGACGCCATCAATGTTGCGCAGCATTTCCACGAGAAAGTAGGCATCACTGGCATCGTGCTGACGCGGATGGACGGCGACGCCAAGGGCGGCGCGGCGCTATCGCTGCGGCATGTGACCGGCCAACCAATCAAATTCTTTGGCACCGGTGAGAAGACTGACGCCCTGGAAGTGTTTCATCCTGATCGGTTGGCGACGCGCATTCTCGACCTTGGCGACGTCGCGTCGCTCGTGGAAAAAGCCGCCGAGGCCATAGATCAGCAGGAAGCCGAGAAAATCGCTCGCAAAATGCAGCAGGGCGATTTCGACTTTAACGATCTTGCCGACCAATATAAGCAGATGCGGAAAATGGGCGGCATGAGCGGCATGATGAATCTGCTGCCTGGCGTGGCTAAATACAAAGACCAACTCAAAGCCGCGAATGTTGACGAGAATATTTTGAAGCGGCAAGAAGCCATCATTCAATCCATGACCAAGGCGGAGCGCCGCGATGTCGGGCTACTCAATGCCGGCCGCCGCCGCCGCATCGCTAACGGCGCGGGTGTACCGGTGGCCGAGGTCAACAAGCTGGTAAAGCAATATCTGCAAATGCGTGAAATGATGAAGCAGATGAAGAAACTGGGCCAAAAAGGCTTCATGCGTAATTTGCCACAGATGCTGGGGAATATCCGGCGCTGATAAGTTCGGTTTTGACCTGCAGCATGGGGCGCGGCGGGTCGCAACACCAATGCCCTGATGATTTACTTGGTTTAACCTTGAAGGAGTAACACAATGCCTCTAGTCATGCGGATGACGCGCCACGGCGCCAAGAAGAAGCCTTTCTATCACATTGTGGTGGCAGACAGCCGCTCACCGCGTGATGGTCGTTTTATCGAAAAAATCGGCACCTATAATCCGATGCTGTCCGTCGATAATCCCGAGCGTGTGAAGCTGAACGCAGAGCGGGTGCAATATTGGGTGAAGAACGGTGCGCAACCCAGCGAGCGCGTCGCACGCTTCCTCTTCGCCGCCAAACTCGGCCCGAAGGTAAATTATCGTCCATCACCACAAAAATCGGCCCCCAAAGCTAAGGCGCAGGAACGTCTAAAGACTGCGGCCGCCGCTGATGGCGCCGCGGCCGCCGGCTAAGCACCTTTGGTTGTGTAGAGAATGCGATGACCCAGGACGAACGGACAATCTGCGTAGGCAAGATCGTAGGAGCGCACGGACTGCGCGGCCTCGTGCGCCTGCGCAGCTTCACCGACGATCCAGCGGCTATCGCGCAATACCCGGTGGTCGACGAAACGGGACGTCCCCGCAAGGTGACCCTCAAGACGCCGATGGCGGAGGAGTTCATTGCGGAAGTTGAAGGCGTATCGACACGCGAACAGGCGGAAGCCGCACGCGGCCTGTGCCTATTCGTGGCGCGCGATAAGCTCCCGGAATTATCGGCACGCGAATATTACTTGGCCGATCTGGTCGGGCTACGCGCCGAAGACGCAGTCGGCAAGGTGTGTGGCACAGTGCTAGCGGTCCATGATTTCGGTGCTGGTGCGGTGCTGGAATTCAAGTTGAGCGATGGCCGCACGGCTATGCTGCCATTCCGCGATGCGTTCATACCCACGGTTGCGCTGCAAGAAGGCCGCATAGTCATCAGCCCTCCGGCAGATTGGCTAGAAACGCCGCCCCAGGAGCGCCGCGCATGACCGCCGCAGCTCAAACTCCTTGGCAAGCCACGGTACTGACCTTGTTCCCTGAGATGTTTCCGGGTCCGGTTGGGCACAGTGTGATCGGTAAGGCTCTGGCAGAGCGGCGTTGGCAGCTGAACTGCATCAATATCCGTGATTTTGCGACCGATAAATACCAGAGCGTAGATGATACGCCCTATGGCGGCGGTGCCGGCATGGTGATGCGCCCAGATATTGTGAGCGCAGCACTACAGTCAGCGTCAGAGACGCATGGGCGCGCGGCCCGGCGACTTTATCTTTCGCCGCGTGGCAAGCCGTTTGATCAGTCGTTGGCGAAAGAGCTGGCAGTGGCCAGCTCCGTGCTGCTGCTTTGTGGACGGTTCGAAGGGTTGGACCAGCGCGTGATTGACGCAGAGGCGCTGGAAGAAATCAGTCTCGGCGACTTCGTTCTGGCTGGCGGCGAGCTGGCGGCTATGGCGGTCATCGAGGCCTGCGTGCGCCTGCTGCCCGGCGTGCTGGGCAACGCGGAGACGACACGCGAAGAGAGTTTTGAAAGCGGATTACTGGAATATCCGCATTATACGCGCCCGGCGACGTGGGAAGGACGGGACGTGCCCGCCATCCTGCTTTCCGGGCATCACGCCAATATCCATGCCTGGCGGCGGGAGCAGGCCGAACGCTTGACGCGTGCGCGCCGCCCCGATTTATGGCATGGCTATCAACAAACACGACAACAAGACATGGGTATAAAGGAGAAACAATCATGAATTTACTGCAGAAAATCGAACAGCAGCAATTGGACAAAGCGGCTGCCAACGCCAAGCTGCCGGTGTTCAGTGTGGGCGACCTGGTTAAGGTCAATGTCAAGGTCATTGAAGGCACGCGTGAGCGTGTGCAGGCCTATGAAGGCATCTGCATTGCCAAGCGCAATGCCGGCATCAACTCATCCTTTACTGTTCGTAAAATTTCCTACGGTGAAGGCGTGGAACGTGTGTTTCCGCTCTATAGCCCGCGTGTTGAATCCGTTGTGCTGATCCGCAAGGGTGAAGTGCGCCGCGCCAAGCTGTATTACCTCCGCGACCGTCGCGGCAAATCTGCCCGCATCGCCGAGCGCACCACCGGCCACGGCATGAACGAGTCCGCCAAGCAGGGTTAAGCCAAGCATGACCGCCGCGCCGCGCACGCTCTACGACAAGATTTGGGACAACCATATTGTCCGGCAGGAAGCGGACGGCACAGCAGTGCTGTATATTGACCGGCATCTGGTGCATGAGGTGACCAGCCCGCAGGCCTTTGAAGGTCTGCGGCTAGCCGGGCGTCAGGTAAGGCGGCCGGAAGCGACGCTGGCGGTGGTGGATCACAACGTGCCGACGGACGCGACGCGACTGCAGGAAATCCGCGACCCCGAAGCACGGTTACAGGTGGAAACGCTTGGCAAGAATGTCCGTGCTGCCGGGATCACGTATTTCGACATGAATGACGTGCGGCAAGGCATTGTGCATGTCATCGGACCTGAGCAGGGTTTTACGCTACCGGGCACCACCATCGTGTGCGGCGACAGTCACACCTCCACCCACGGCGCGTTTGGCGCGCTGGCCTTCGGTATCGGCACGTCGGAAGTTGAACATGTGCTGGCCACACAAACGCTGCTGCTCAAACGCGCCAAGAATATGCGTGTAACGGTGGCGGGCGCGGTGGGTGTTGGCATCACAGCGAAGGATATCGTGCTGGCCATCATCGGCACGATCGGCACCGCAGGTGGCACAGGACATGTTATCGAATTCGCGGGCGAAGCCATCCAGGCCTTGAGCATGGAAGGCCGCATGACCATATGCAATATGTCCATCGAAGCCGGGGCACGCGCCGGCATGGTGGCTCCGGACGAAACGACCTTCGCCTATGTTAAAGGCCGGCCATATGCGCCGAAGGATGCAGCCTGGGAGCACGCCGTCTCTGCCTGGCGGCAGTTGCCGACGGATGCAGGCGCGCGATTTGACAAAGAGGTAAGGCTGGAGGCGGCGAGCATCGCGCCGCAAGTAAGCTGGGGCACATCGCCGGAAGATGTATTGCCCATCACGGGCACGGTGCCGAACCCCGAAGCAATCGCAGATGCGACTAAGCGCGCTGCCATGGAGCGGGCGCTGGGTTATATGGGTCTGCAGCCTGGTACGCGGCTACAGGACATCACCATTGATAAAGTATTCATCGGTTCCTGCACCAACGGCCGCATCGAGGATCTGCGCGCCGCCGCCGCCGTGGCCAAGGGGCGCAAGGTCGCCGCCAACGTGCAGGCGCTGGTGGTGCCGGGCTCCGGCCTCGTGAAAAAGCAGGCAGAGGCCGAAGGTCTAGATACGATTTTCAAGGCGGCGGGCTTTGACTGGCGGGAACCTGGTTGCTCCATGTGTCTGGCCATGAATGAAGACCGGCTGCAACCGGGCGAACGCTGCGCCTCCACGTCCAACCGCAATTTCGAGGGCCGGCAAGGCCGCGGTGGGCGCACGCATTTGTGCAGCCCCGCCATGGCCGCAGCCGCAGCTGTCACCGGCAAACTGACGGACGTGCGGGAGATATAATTTAAGACAGCCCCCGCAAGAGCTGCTCCTTATGTAAGGCAGGTGTAAATGAACCTCGCATATTGAGGATCAGCATCATGGAACTGCACAACACCAACATGCCCATCACGAGACTCAATATAATACCGTAAATTTTTTCCGTGTGCAGCGTGACTAAAAAGTAGGTCAACAGCACGGTTAGAGTTACACCAACAGCCAAGGCGTAAGGATAAGGGATTCCGTCGTTAAACAAAGCGCGTAGCCCTGTGTAGGGCAAGTTGATGAGCAAAAGGCTACCAGCAAACACGATGATAAGTTGGCTAAGCAATCGCATCTTAATGCGCTCCTTTATCGAACTGCATGATGGTCTACAATCGCGTGTACTGCGACGTATCGTCAATCAGCGGTTTTCATGAAGTGCCGCCCAATCTGCGCTGCTGCCGTCGAAGAGGGTGTTGAGCCGGGCGGATACACGCGCGGGCTGATATGTTTGCCATAGACGCGCAAGCCACATTTCCACCTCAAGCTGCAGCGGGCTCCAACGCGCATAACCAGCAAAAAGCCGGACACGATAGCCTTGGGATTGCAGTTGCTCGACCTGCGCTTGCAAGGCAGCTGCATTATCGAAGGCGCGGTTGTCCAGGAGTATCAGGCTGAAGTCAGCCGGTTGCAGCGGCCGCCATACCAGTATGGCTACTCTGACCGGAAAGTTCACGGGGCCACCATAGTTGCGAACCTGCCCTCGCAGCGCGGTTGGCAGCTGTAGCGTTTGCTCCGGCGTGAGGGGACGGTTCAGGATAACGCCTTGGGTTGCCAAGCCCCGCCGCATAACAACGACAGCACTGTGGGCAAAAATCTTGTCGGGCATCGCGGGAGCGGCTAGCAGGACGCGGTAAGCTGGCGCATCAAGATAAGCGGCGCAGGCGATGAAGATAATGCCGATGCAAATGATCAGGATCGCACGGCGATTCTGGCGCAAGGTATTGTTTGGAACGGCGGGCTTACCTTTGAACAACCACACTGCGCCGCTCCCCTAGAAGATCACCATATGGTTTAAAGAGTACAAACTGCTTCGTTCGAGAAACTTTTTTGACGACTTTAACGCGCTACCTTGACGCGTTTAAGAAAAGCTAGCGGGCACGGTGAATTCATGAGTAGGTGAGCGCCCCTGCCCCGTTCTGCTTCGCCAGCAATGAACCTCTTAAGGTCATGATAATTCTCCCAGCCAAGAAGGTAGGCCAGAAACAGCGAAGCGACCTAAATTTCAAATGAGCAGCTCTTCCTGGGACAGCCCCCACCAAAGGACCTCTTCTCATCAAGACAATGTTTGAGGCATCGTCCAGCACACAGCAGGATGTGCCACGGAAACTCCAACGGCAAATATGAGCGTGATAGAACAACAGCAGTTTAGTTATTTACGCCCGGCTCACGTAGCTTGTCCGTCGCCAAGCCGAGTGTGGTATCACTTCCCGCTGGCCGGCGTGCAGTCGGCTTGCGGTGTTTTTCGGCATACATCGCCTCGTCAGCACGTTCCATGGCGCTGACCACCGTATCGGATGGCTGGCACTCGGCGATGCCGAAGCTTGCCTTTAAAGGCAATCGCGCCCCACCCCAGAT
>CAYOGS010000114.1:0-4913 GCA_964403435.1 uncultured Rhodospirillales bacterium
GACCTGACGGATACCCGCTGAGAGCCGGCCGGCCTCTGCAACCGAAAAAAAACCGCCGCTGGCCATTAGCCTGGACAAGGTAACGATTAAGAATGTGCGGCTGGCCTATCTTGATGGCACCAAAAAACAGACAACTGAATTGAAAATCAAAGAAGTGGTTATTCAGGCCAAGGAGAATTTGAAAGTGACGGGCGAGGGCAGCTTCAACCAGCAAGCCTTCAGCTTGAAACTACAGGGCGATGCCTTGCAAACTCTTCTGGCAGGCCAAGCCTGGCCATTTGAATTTGGCGCGCAATATGCGGGCAACGATATCACTGCCAAAGGCCAGCTGGGTGAAGGAACCAAGCAGATAGATGTGGCGGAATTCAAGGCTAAGACGGCCATTGGCAGCACCTTAGGCGGACGTTTGCTTGTGCAGCTGGATGGGGCGCGGCCAAAACTCTCCGGCGCTGTCACGATTGACGCCGTTGACCTGAGCAAATCAGCGAGTGCGGAGAAACCGACAACCACGCTCGCTGCATCGGGCGGCGAAGCTGCGAAGCCGGCACCTTCTGACGGACGTATGTTCAGCGATGCCAAGCTGGATTTTTCCGCGCTGAAAGCCGTGGATGCCAATCTGTCCATTGAACTCGGTAAAATCATCACCGACAAAATTACTTTGGATAATATTTCCACTCGGGTTGACCTTGCCAACGGCAACCTTACCGTACCGAAGTGGCTCATCCATCTGGCGGATAACCCGATCTCGGGCGAACTGCATCTCGTGACGACACAGTCGCCACCGCGCCTGGATTTCCGCGTGGCGGGGAACGATATGAACCTGCAGCCAATCATGCAACAATTGGGCTACGGTCAGTTCAAGCTGGGTAGAACTTCGCTGCAGGCGGGCGGCAGCATGCAGGGCGGCAGCCCACGGCAGCTGGCCAGCAGTTTTGACGGCACCCTGCTGCTCAAGCTGGGCAGCAGCGCCATGCCGACGGAAAGCATGGGGCCGGTGGTCAATAATCTGCTCAAGCTGATGTCGCCTGGCTCGCCGTTGAGCGCTGAGAACACAATCACCTGCGGGGCTGTGCGTTTCAAGGGCAATAACGGTTTGCTGACCAGCAATGGTATACTGTTGGACTCGTCGCTTGCCACCGTTGCGGGGGAGGGAACAGTTGACCTTCGCAACGAGCAACTCAAACTGACCTTCCAGCCGCAAACCAAGGACGCGAAGCTGGCTAACTTGTCCGCGCCCGTCTTTGTCAGTGGTTCGTTAGCGCAGCCGCAGGTAAAGGCTGATGCGGCAGGCGCGGTCATGGGCATTGCCGGCTCCTTCCTGGGCAACAATTTGCCCGTGGTCGGTGGGTTGAATAAGGCGGCGCTACGCGTACCGATGGTCAATGCCGCGGTGCCTGACGCCTGCATCGCCGCGCTGGACAATCCGACCTATGCGCCAGAGCAACAAGCGCCGAACAGCGTAGCGGGCAGCGCGCTGGAAAAAGGCAAAGTGCTGACACAGGAGAAGGTGAAAGGCCTGACTGATAAATTGGAAAAAGCCATCGGTGGCGACAAGGCGCCGCCGGCGCTGAAGAACCTGCTGGGTGGCGAAAAATCGCCGCTCAAAGGCATATTTGGCAACTGATCATTCGTGAAGCGTTTTTGGGATCAAGCGGCGGTGGTGCCGTATCAGGGTGGTTATGCACTGGTACTGGACGGCAAGCTGCGCCATACGCCCGCCGGCAAGCCCTATTTGTGCCCCACGCTGGCGCTGGCGGAAGTGTTGGCCGGTGAATGGCAGCGGGCACCGCAGAATTTTGACCCTCGCGCTATGCCCATTGCGCAACTGGTGGCCACGGCGCATGACCTAACCGCTTCCGCAAGACCGGCTTGCATTGAGCGGATTATGCAGTTTGGGGCCGGCGATCAACTATGTTTCCGTGCCGCGCATCCGGTGGCACTGGCGCGCCGGCAGCAGGAATTGTGGCAGCCTTATCTCGATTGGGCGCTTACAGAGTTCGATGCGTTGTTGTTGGTGACCGAAAGTCTACTGCCTCCAGAGCAACCGCTGCAATCGTTGCAGGCGCTGCGCCGCACTGTGGAGTTGTATGATGATTATTTGCTCGCGGCGCTGGAGCAGGCTTGCAGCGTCACCGGCTCCTTGCTGTTAGCGCTGGCCTTGACGCAAGGCTGGCAGTCGGCCGCTGCGGTGTTTCAAGCAGCAGAGTTGGAAGCGCATTTTCAAACCGACCATTGGGGTGCAGACCCTGAAGCCATCGCCCGCCTTTCGGCGATTGAGTCCGAATTACTAACCTTGGAGCGTTTCTGCCGCATGTGTCGGTGGGAAGGTGGAAGAGATGCTCACTGATTTTAGGCTGATTTATTCGTTTAAGCGAGGTTGATGATTTTTTTCCGTGACACTTACCTCATGCTCACTTTGTGAGAAGAGAACATTCTTATGCGGAACTGTGTGGCAGTCATTTTAGCAATTTCTATGCTGAAATCTTGGCTGATTTAGGGGGCAATTCTCGTGTAAAAACATTGATCTAGAACTGAAAAACTATCGTGGCAGCAATCCGGCTTGGTATCTGTTTTGGCAGAAGGGCGAGAAAAGAACTCATTAGTTGCACATTTCTGCGGCAGAATGCGTCCTGGAAAAGGAGCAAACCGTGTCAGCTAGGCAGCATCACCACCCACGTATTGTGCCCGTTACGGCGCATGAAATCGGCACCAATCCGAAGGCTAACGGTACCGCACTGACGCTCTGGCATCAGGCCAGCACGATTTTTAGCCCGCAGCGCGGCTTCACCATGGGTAGCATCCGTCTGGAAAATGATCCGGGACTGCTCGGCATCTTGGGCAAAAAAGATAGCGTCTTTGAAGTGGCCGGCCACGGCTATGACAAGATGGTGTCCGGTGTGTTAGAAGTGCGCGTCTCGCAACTCACAGGGCGTATCAAGGTTTCGCCCTTCGTACATCCGGAGCAACCCTTGCGTCCCAAGCTTCCGGTGTGGCGTACCACGGTGGAAAAGCTACCGGCGCATTACCAACGTTTCTTGCGCGCTCTGGGGCGGGATTAAACGCGGAACTTTACATTTGGATTGGACCCTGCATCAGGATTCATGGAATTGGATCATGTATGCGTGGTTTGATCTGGTTGACTTGAACGCGGCGAAGCCTTCATAGAATTCGCTCTCATAGAGTCTACATTGCCCTCAAGCTTGCCTGGAGCTCAGCGCATAGATGACCGGCGGGACATAAACCAGCTTTCCTAGGCACGGAACGCAGCGGCCACGTTTGAGTGGATATTTCCGTGCAGCAGTTATCCATCCTGTCAGACAAGTTGCATCAGTGTAACTGCTTCTCTGGTAGATGTTGTTTGTCATATCGGCGTGGCTATGATTTTCGAGCGAAATACAAAATGCTGCACTGGCGCTTAGAGTTACGTCAGCGTCCTGACAAGTTGCCGTTTATACCGGCTGTAGGCTGCTAGCCCTCATTCTTCTCGTGACGCTTAAATTGTTTCATTGGCTGAAAAAGTGTGGGGTGATGGCACAAATATCCTGATTAAGCACCGCGGCAAGCTATAATGCACTGCCAAGAAAAGCATGGTGTTAGGTGCCTACGATCGGTCAACCGACGCCAGGTTATGGCAAACATCTTCGATGGCAAAATCTTTAAGAAGATGTCGGAGCCGTCTGCCTAGCTTCACTTTGTCTCGCGGGAGAGCGCCAGTATTACCAGAGTCAGCACAATGACAATGCGCAGCTCCAGCGTTCTGATTTTGAGAAAGTTTAACATCAGGGGGGGTACGATAGGATCGTGATAACCCCTGATTTTTATTATCGATCGCAGTTGATTCTCAGTTGATATTCATTCTAAATGTGGGTTGAACACAGATGAAGTTAAAAGCTCATTTGCAGCCTCTCGGATTTATAAGGTTTTGTTGTGGCGTTCGCGGCCCTCTCTCCAACCACAGATGATATTTTGCCAGCAGGCATGGACCTGCACGACCTGCATCCCCACCAGGATGAGCGTGGCAATTTTACGGAAATCTTTCGTCAGTCTTGGACGGACGGTATCGCGCCGGTGCAGTGGAACGCTATTACCAGCAACGTCAATGTGCTGCGCGGCCTGCATGTGCATGTCCGCCACACGGATTATTTAACCGTACTGACCGGGGGCATGCGCCTATGTTTGCGTGATCTGCGACCGGAATCACCAACGCATGGTCTACGGAGAATGCTGGATATTGGCGCCGACCAACCGGTTGGTATAGTCATTCCCCCTGGTGTCGCGCATGGCTTTTATTTCGTGCAGCCAACCTTGATCCTGGTTGCTGTCTCTCATTATTGGTCACATGCAGATGAACTGGCGTGCCGTTGGGATGATCCGGAGACGGGGCTAGTCTGGGGCGCCCTGAACCCGGTTATTTCTGCAAGAGATGCACAAGCCGGTAGTTTTTTGCAGTTTGAGCTGGACTATCTGAAGCGCCGTCAGAGCTGCCAGATTTATGACCTGGCTGTGGCGCCGTGATGGCGGGCAGTCTAAAGATCGGATTGGTCGGTGTTGGTCCCTGGGGACAGCATATTTTGCGTGATCTAAAATCTCTTGGCGTCGTGGTGCATGCCTGTGTCCGTTCGCAGGAGTCATCGCAGCGTGCACAAGACGGTGGTGCAGATAGTATTGTAAGCGATTTAGCCGACTTGTCAGCCTGCGACGGCTATGTAGTGGCTTCTAGCACCTCTTCGCACCTCGATGTTGTTGAGGTATTGCTTCAGCGCCGTAAGCCAATTTATGTTGAGAAGCCGCTGAGTAATGATCTGGACCGCATCGAACGTCTGCCCGCCATCGCCGCTAACCTCGTCTTCACCATGCATAAATGGCGCTATCATCCTGGCATTCTGGAATTACGGCGCATTGTGGAGACACGG
>CAYOGS010000114.1:4923-6218 GCA_964403435.1 uncultured Rhodospirillales bacterium
GCTTCCGGTTGGGGACAGAGAGCCAGCAGCATGATGTGATCACAGCGTGGACGCTGCTGCCGCATGATCTGTCTATCTTCTTGCATGTTCTGGGCGCGATGCCGCAGCTCGAGTCGGTCTGGCAAGAACCGCTTGTGATGCATGACGGTCTGATAGCGCGCTATCTGGTCGGGGATGTGCCGTGCGTCGCGGAAGTATCGTCCGGCCATGTGCTTAAACGCCGTGGCGTTGTTCTGCGCTGCCGCGATGCAGTATGCCAGCTGGCGGACGAAGACTATACGCAACTTCACATCCGCCGCCAAGTCGAAGGCGGCTTTCAGACCGAAACGAGGACTATTGCCTCTACCATGCCACTCTATACAGAATTGCAGGCCTTCATCGCACACCTGCAGGGTGGGCCGCCGCCGTTGACGAATTTGGCCGAAGAGACGCAAATCGTGCGCTTGATCACGCACAGTATCGCGCAGGCGGCTTGAGATGCGCTTTACCGTGCTAATTCCAACTTACAATAATGGCGCTTGTATTCGCGCTGCCATTGCAAGCGTCCTACGCCAAAGTGTGAAAGACTTTGAATTATTTGTGGTGGCGGATGGTGCGCCGGCAGCGACCCAAGCGATTGTTCAGGAGTTTGCGGAAGAGGATCGGCGCGTCAGATTGTTCACATTTCCTAAGGGAGAGCGGAACGGCGAAGCTTCGCGCCATATGGCATTGCAGGAAGCGACAGGTGAGTCCGTCTGCTATCTCAGCGACGATGATTTTTGGTTGCCGGATCATCTCGAAACTATGGGCACGCTGTTGCGGAACGCGGATTTCGTCCATACGCGTCATATGCATCTTACCACCTATTTTCACATCTTTGGTAACCAAGGTAGTCTGGCCGATCCGGTCATTCGTCAGCGCATGTTGACGGAAAAATACAATCTCTTCGGTCTCAGCTGCTCCGGCCACCGGCTGGATGCCTACCGACGATTGCCAGTGGGCTGGTCGCCAGCACCTAAGGACGTGTGGGCTGATTTATTCATGTGGCGCAAATGGCTCAGCGCACCGGGTATGCGGTATGCTGGCAGCAACAAGCCCACCAGTATCCATCTCGGGCGCGAATTACGGCAGCATGCAGATCCAGCTTTGGCACCCTATGAGTCCATCTTTTGGTATCATTTCTTTAGCAATTCAAAAGCAACCGCTCTTCTGCGCGCTAGACTACCGCAAGACGAAAGCTGGCTGTCTATTACGGATATTTTAGTGGCAACGAGCTGTCGGACCGAATGCATGTCGTTGAGTAGCCTTTTACAACG
>CAYOGS010000115.1:0-6209 GCA_964403435.1 uncultured Rhodospirillales bacterium
GGGCTATCATCCTGCAACCAATAAAGCGTCGTGGCCTTGATGACGCCGCCTAGCAAAGCGCGCTTAGTGTAGAAATTATAGTCCGTGCTGGTGTCCCCGGCTGCTTGCCAGATGGTATCAGTCAGTTTGCCAAGATTGCGCAGCGCTTCCGGCGCGTGTTGCGGCAGCGCATACCATAAAGCGAGTTGGCGCATGGCTTCGCGGTGCGGCCGGAGGAGTTCCAGCCGCGCCCGCACGGCGTAGGCGACCTTGTCGCGTGTTCGCATTTTTCCGAATAATTTTTCTTTGCCGATCTGTGTCAGCATGCCGTCATTCGCCCACGAGCTGAAGGCAGTGACCAGGTCTTTCACGCCGAGCGGGAAAGCGGCGGCGATGGCGACATCGTCCACGCCGCAGCGTTGCGCGCCACTGCTTAAAGCCGCGCGGCTCCAACCGTCAAACGGCACTTGTGCGACGCAGGCCAGCAAGAGCGCGTCATGATTCTGAGGCGCCGTCTGCTGCCGCTTGGTTTTCGTTTGCTTGTTCTTGGGCTGTTTGCTCTTGGGCATGACGTTCCTCGGCGGCTTGCTGCAACTGGCGGCGAATGACACACTCATGCACCAGCGTGGAAAAATCCCGCATCCGGTCAGGGTACATCACACCGTCCAAATGGTCTATCTAATGCTGCACCACACGGGCATGAAAACCTTCTGCTTCGCGCTCCACCAGCTTGCCGTCCAACCCCAGGCCGCGATAGCCGATGCGCTGCCAGCGAGGCACCATGCCACGCAGACCGGGCAGTGAGAGGCAGCCTTCCAACCCTTCCACCTGCGTTTCGGCTAAGGGCGTGAATTCAGGATTGATCAGCACTTGCAATGGCAGCGCCATTTGGTCCTCAGCACGGCTTTCCGGCACATAAAAAACGATGAGCCGTTGGTTGAGACCCACTTGCGGCGCGGCCAGCCCAACACCCTGGTTGGCGGTCATTGTGGCGGCCATGGCTGCAGCCAGGGTGGCGATTTCCGGT
Source organism: uncultured Rhodospirillales bacterium (assembly GCA_964403435.1). Classification (GTDB taxonomy): domain Bacteria; phylum Pseudomonadota; class Alphaproteobacteria; order UBA9219; family RFNS01; genus JAGOHT01. The sequence continues at coordinate 1,007 of CAYOGS010000115.1, forward strand.
GCCACCGGGTCGGATATGGGCACCGCCTGCATTCGTAGCACCGGCGCGCCCAGGAAGATGAGGGGGAGAACGGTCATAATATCCTGCAAAACCAGCCTGTTGCCAGATTTTAGCATGGTATTTAGGCGGCTGACAAAGTTTTTGCCTTCCGTGCCGGTCATGCTATAAGCAGCGCCAGCGATGGCGCAACTGCGCCGTTAACAGCTTGAAATTCCGGGAAGGGGTGAAGAGTTTGCAAGTCTCCGTTCGTGATAACAATGTTGACCAGGCGCTGCGCGCGCTGAAGAAGAAGATGCAGCGCGAAGGCATTTTCCGTGAGATGAAACTGCGCCGGACCTACGAAAAACCGTGCGAAAGACGTCAGCGAGAGCAATCTGAAGCGCTGCGGCGCCAACGCAAGGTTGAGCGCAAGCGCAAAGAACGCGAAGGCCTATAATCTTCACTAGAGCATGACTTTGGGGCGACGGACACGAGTCTGTCGCCCCTTGTCATTGTGAAATCGCTTGCCGTGGCGGCCAAAGGCGGGCAACAAGGTTGCATGCAATGCTGTAACCTTATCCTGTGTGCCGCCCGTGACCCAACCATCCGACGCCGGCACCGCTAAGCCGCCTTACCATACGCCGCCTGTGCTGGCGGCGCTTGACCTCGGCACTAATAATTGCCGGCTCCTTGTCGCCGTTCCGGATTACAGCCAGCCGCAACGCTTCCGCGTCGCGGATGCTTTCTCACGTATTGTGCGCCTCGGCGAGGGGCTAAGCCGCAACGCCAATCTGCAGGACGAAGCCATTGCCCGCACGCTGGAAGCTCTGGGCATTTGCCAGCGCAAAATGCAGCGTCACGGCGTGACGCATGCCCGTGCCGTGGCGACGGAAGCCTGCCGCCGCGCGACAAACGGTCCGGCCTTTCTTGGCAAGGCCAGCGCGCTGCTCGGGTTGGAGATTGAGCTGATTGATAGCGCCGAGGAAGCGCGCCTCGCCATGCTGGGCTGCGCACCGCTGCTGCATGGAGACCAGCCTTATGGCGTGATGTTCGATATCGGCGGCGGCTCGACCGAGCTGGTCTGGATGGACGTTGACAAAACAGGCAAGCCGCAGCTGCTCGACCATATTTCGTTGCCGCTCGGCGTCGTCAGCTTCACTGAGGAATATGGCAGCGATCGCGTGACGGACGATGCGTACGCAGCCATGGTACAGCGCGTACATGGTTTGTTGGCGGACTTCGACGCGCGTCATCAGATCAGACGCCGCGTAGAAGAAGGGCGGGTGCAGATGGTCGGTTCCTCAGGTACCGTCACCACGCTGGCCGGCGTGCTACGCGGGCTGAAGCGTTATCAACGCTCACTGATTGATGGCTGCACGATGCAGGTGGCGGAAGCCTTCGCCGTTTCCGAGCGCATCCGTCAGCTGGACTTTGCCGGCCGTGCCGCGATTCCCTGCATCGGGCAGGAGCGCGCCGATCTGGTGGTGGCAGGCTGTGCCATTCTGCGCGCCATCCACCTGGCTTGGCCGGTCACGGCCTTTCGCATCGGTGACCGCGGCTTGCGCGAAGGCATTCTTTCCGAACTGGCGGCCAAGGTATGAGCAAAGGCAAGAAACCACCGGGCAAGCCGACGAAAACCAGCACACCCAATCTCCGCATGAAGGTCACGCGGGTGAAAGCCAAGGCTAACCGCTCCGTTTCCTCCACACGATGGCTCAATCGCCAACTCAACGACCCCTATGTCCTGGCAGCGCAAAAGGCCGGCTATCGATCCCGCGCCGCCTTCAAGCTGCTGCAGTTGGATGAACGCTTCAAGCTGCTGCGCCCCGGTATGCGGTTGCTTGATTTAGGCGCGGCGCCCGGCGGCTGGTCGCAGGTAGCGGCGGCGGTGCTGGCAGGCAAAGGCCAGGTGGTAGCGCTGGATATACTGGCCATGGAGCCGCTGCCCGGCGTGACGTTTTTTCAAGCGGATTTCATGGCCGATGACAGTCCGGCCAAACTGGTCGCGGCGCTGCAGGGTAAGGCCGATTTGGTGCTGTCAGACATGGCGGCGCCCACCACCGGCCATGCCGGCACCGACCATCTTCGCATCATGGCGCTGGCGGATGCTGCTTATGATTTCGCGGCGCAAGTGCTGGCGCCCGGCGGGGCTTTTGTCTGCAAACTGTTTCAGGGCGGGGCGGAGCAGGAACTGCTTGGCCGCCTGAAGCAGGATTTCACTGCCGTGCGCCACGCCAAGCCGCTGGCCAGCCGGCAAGAGTCGGCAGAAACTTATGTCGTCGCGCAGGGGTTCAGGAGAGGGGCTTGATGGGCGCGTTTGACCATTCGACGGCAACTTTGCGTATTTTCGGCGACGATCTGGTGCCGGATGAGGTTACCAAAATATTGGGCTGTTCTCCAACACGCTCACATATTAAAGGACAACCACATAAGCTAGGGTCACAACACTGCTGGCGTACAGGTTCATGGCGACTTTGTGCAGAAGATACAGAACCGGAAGATTTAAACACGCAACTCAATGATATCTTGGATCAAATTAATCCAGACTTGAGTGTGTGGCGGGAACAGATTCTAACGCGTTTCCAAGTCAATTTCTTTTGCGGCCTGTTCATGCAAAGCGGTAATGACGGGTTCGAACTTCTGCCGGCAACAATGCGCCGCTTGGCGGAGCGCGAGCTCGAAATCGGCTTCGATGTCTATGACCAAGACGAACTGGAGGTGACGTTTAACGCCGATGCGGTGACAGATCTATCCAGCTTTCACGACCAATGCCAGCAGACCTTCAAACTGCACAGCAGCTATGGCCGCGATTGGGCATCGCTATTTCATTGTTTGGATTATTCTTATCACGGCCGATATGAAGACGACAAAGCAGAAAACAACCCGTCTGACTTATATGTCGAAGATCATCATTGCCTGGAAATCATTATCACGGGTTATTTGGATTTCGCTGCGCGCCTGCCAGACATTGCCAGCAAGTTCCTGGAAACAATTGTCGCGGTAAATCGGTCTTTCGCTGAAAGGAGCATTTGCCGGCTGCAGTTAACACTGAAATAGTAATCTCTACCCCTTCTGGCTCAACAACTTTTCCCGCATGTCTTCGTCGGCCGTTTTGCCGAGCCAGACGGCGAAGAAGGCGTCGCTAAGACTCTTGTCCTCGATTTTCATGATTTGCTTGCCGTTAAGAAACAGCAGGGCGCTTTTGCCCGGCACGGCCAGGCCGGTGATAGTGTCCCCTTCGTTCACATCCGTCAGCGCGGCGTTCATCGCGGTTTCCCAGCGTTTAAGGGTGGCGCCGTCAGCTTGTTCTTGTTCGCGGATACCGTCCATAATTCCGTCCACTAGCGTGTCCTTGGAGAGGTCGCGGCGATAGGTGAGCTGCAATGCATAGGGCTGCGCCGTATCCCAGCGCGTACCGGACACCCAGAGCGCCGCGTGATAGACGCGAAAGCCGAATTTGCGGTATGTCGCACCGCCCAGCACTCTGAGCGGCTGCACGGCTTGCGCCTGGATGCCGGCGGGCAATGGCGGCGCTTTATTCGCCATGGCAGGTGCTGTGGCAAGCAAAGTGAATGTCAGTGCTAAACAAACAGATAACCGCATTATTGCTCCTTATGACCGCAGGCGCCATCAAGCGGCGCCGCTGCTCGTGGACGGCTGCCATTTTGCCAGGAACTCGGGCAGGCTGTCCAGGTCATAGGGCGTGTCGCGGTAAATCTCGCTGAGCCAATTGTTGAACAACAGATAGCCTAGGCTGCGCCAGGTGTGGCGGGGACGCCGGGTGGGGTCATTCTCCGCATAGTAATTCTGTGGCACGTTAATGGGCTTGTCTGCGGCTATGTCGCGGCGATATTCACGGTCCAACGTCCAGCGATCATACTCCAAATGATTGATCATATAGACTTGGCGTTTCGGCACGTCGCGGATCAGGCACAGTCCGGCCTCCGGCGAGGACGCCAGCACTTCCAGCCCCGCGTTTTTAGGCAAATCCGCCGCACGGATTTCCGTGTGGCGGGAGACCGGAACCATGAAGTCATCGTCAAATCCACGCAGCAGCCCGCATTCATACTGGTGGATTTCATGGAGAAAAACGCCGAAGAGTTTTTGCGACAATTTATGTTTGGGCACCTGATGGAAATGATACAGCGCCGCCATGGCCGCCCAGCACAGATTGAAGGTGGACATGACATGCGTCTGCGCCCAATCGAAAATCGATTGCAGCTCTGGCCAATATTGAATTTCATCATAACTAAGATGGCCAATGGGCGCGCCGGTAATAATGAGACCGTCGAAATTCCGCTCCCTTACCTCTTCCCACGTCAGATAAAACTGGTTGAGGTGGCTTTTTTCCGTGTGTTTCGAGGTGTAGCTGCCGGTCATCATCAATGTGAGGTTGATCTGGAGCGGCTAATGCCCCAGCACCCGCAGCAGTTGTAACTCTGTCTCCTGCTTGTTGGGCATCAGGTTGAGCAGACCGATTTCCAAAGGCCGGATATCCTGGTGCTGGGCACGGCGGACTCCGATCATGCCAACGCCGTCTTTTTCTAAATGCTCCTTGGCGGGCAGAGTGTCTGGGACAATGATAGGCATAGCGCGCTCGCTGCCGACGGGGACAGCAGCAGTCCCGTCATGCTTTTAGCTTTGGTGACGCGGTGCAAGCTGCCGTCAAATGCCGCGAATTTCTGAAATGAGACTACGCCGCAGTCCAGCGTAAATCAACCAACTTTGGCCAGTTACCGTTTGGAGTGAAAATCTACGACAACCTTACGAGAGGTGTTAGGAGAGTAGGTTCAGCGATGCTTCGAGAACCTCTTTTACTTAGAAGTCTTGCCATTATCATAGACAGAACATGTCGATGCGCCGACATCTAACGCGATGCGACCGGATACAAATAGATAAGAGTAATAATCTTTTGACCAATCAACGCCTCTCGAGAGGCTATGCCGATTTGGTGACGATGTATTGTTGTCAGGTGTTGACTCGTACACCACTAACGATCCTGGCTTGTGTTCTTTAAATGCTTCAGACTCTGGCAAATGCTGTTTGATATAGTCTTCAGCACAGGCCTTCATTTGGTCAAGAGAGAAATTAATCTTCATTTGAGGCGGAGAAGGGTAGGTATATTTATAGATGGGAGAGGCTGTTAAATCCCAGTATACCGCACAGTCATTTGCTCCAACCTTAACATTAGGATTTGTACCGTTTCCGTTATCCCCACCTATAC
>CAYOGS010000116.1:0-6137 GCA_964403435.1 uncultured Rhodospirillales bacterium
TTGCGGATTCGGTCACGAGGCCAAAGATGGCATCGCGAACCCGAATAGACGTATAGGGTCGTAACCCAAGCTTTGAAGGCGGCATGGATGCGGCGTATTCTGAAACCGGTAGCGCTTGATTGATACGGAGACTCCCCTGACGTAGCGCCTTAAAAGTCATGTATAGCGTCATGATTTTGGTCAGAGACGCTGGATAGCGCAGCTTTTCGGCTGCCGTTGCCTGAATTACAGTGCCGGATGAAGCATCGACAACGATGGACGCAAATTTCTCCTCAGCGCGCGCCGTCAGGCTAAGCGTCTGAAAAATAACAAATATAACGATGAGAGCCTTGTATTTCATCACACTTATATCATCCGGTCACGCCGTATCGCTGCTTCATAGTTGCCATCGGAGCCTATAACCAATAGCGCCTCGCATCATTAAACTAAATTCTGGTTAATTTTAGGTATGTGCGACAAGAAGGGGCTTGACGCGCTGCAATATCAACCTTACTTTGCTGCATTGCAGCATTCAACGGGTTTCGCTTTGGTAAAGCGCAGATTTGCTGCACTGCCGCATTGTGAACGAATGCGGTTAGCTAGACCGCCGTCGCTACGGCCTATACAGCAGGGAGATACAAATGAAACTGGGTTCTGAAAGCAGCGCGAAGCCAATGGAAAATGGAATGAAGGCTGCAGCCGCGCAAATTGAAAAAGCTACCGCCATGGGTAAGGAGAATGTGGAGGCTGTCGTGCAGTCCACCACCATTGTTGCCAAGGGCTGTGAAGAGATGAGTAAGAATCTCTGGAGTTGGGTGCAAAACCTAACGGAACAAAGCATGGCCACCAGTAAACAGGCGTTGACTGTCAAAACTCTACGCGAATTGGTTGATTTACAATCCGCCTACATGCGGGACTTGGTTGACCAGTCTATGACTGAGACTACCAAGATTTCTGAAATCGGTGCGCGCGTTGCCAATCAGGCTATGGAGCCGATTAATCGTCGCGTGCATGATTTCGTTGAGGCAGTAAGGACCAAGGCTGCTTGAGTTTCTGCCCGGTTCGATGCAGACGGATTTCGTGGATGTGGTTCGCGGCGGCGTGTTAGTTTAGGGACCTCATAAGTTCCAAAATCATGCGCCGCTGCTTCGTGTCTGAGATGTTGTAATAAGCTCGCACTAAGTCAAGTGTATTGCGCTGATGCAGGAGATTCCCTTGCAGGATGTCGTCCTGCAATTCTTGCTGTTTGCTTTCGCCAAAGCCTAGTGTACCCGTGCTGCTGATCTGAGTGGCTGTCATGTCTTCATAAAAATATGATACCGAAACACCTAGAGCTTGGGCGAAACGATATATTCGGCTAGCGCCCATCCGGTTTGTGCCACGCTCATATTTTTGAATTTGCTGGAAGGTTAGGCCTACAGAGTCGCCTAATTTTTCCTGGCTCATGCCCACCAGGATGCGGCGCTGCCGCATGCGGCGCCCGACGTGGATATCAATTGGGTCAGGTTGTCCTTCGTCCGTCGCTGCCGCTTTCTGCTTTTTTTTCGCGGCAATTTTTGTTTTCATGCCAAAACCTCAGCGAATTGGTTTATTATTGTTCTTGAGGCGGCATACCATTATATGCAGGCTGGAGACAAGCTGTAAAATATCTGGTACCTTTTGCGTACTATAGTCAAGATCGTACCCGATTCAGGCTTCGGAGTATGGCAATGCAGCTCCACAACGCAAAAAGCATCAACCAGAATATGCGGTTGCCCCAACGTGCGAACAGAAGCGCTTCTCCTGCTGCAGGCACCGCGGTATCCAATACTCCCTGGCTACCGAGCGGCAAACTTTGCAACACGCGTCCTTGAGCATCAACGACAGCAGAAATTCCGGTGTTGGCCACGCGAAGCAGTGGCAAACCTTCTTCAATCGCCCGCATGCGCGCGCTGGCCAGGTGCTGATAAGGTCCGGCTGTGTTGCCATACCAGCCGTCATTGGTGACGTTGAGCAATAAGTGTGGTCGCTGCTCAGGCGCGACGACAGCGCCGGGAAAAATAACTTCGTAGCATATCAGCGCACTAAGAGCGGGCAATCCAGGTACGATGAGGCTTTGCGGTCCGGGACCAGCCGTGAACGCACCCATGCCCGAGGTCAGCGACGCCACCGGCGCGAAGCCGCGCAGTGGCACATATTCTCCGAAGGGCACGAGATGGAATTTGTCATAGGTGGTTACTATGTCGCCGTTGGGTGCCAGCACCACAAGGCTGTTAAAAAAATCCCAGCGATTGCCGCTGCTGTCTGGCTGGCGCCGCACGGTGCCGGTAAGTAGCAGCGCGTCGGGTGGCAATGCGGCGGCTAGAACGGCGCGGCGGCTGGCGTCTTCTGCGGCAAATCCGGTCAGCGCCGTTTCCGGCCAGATGATATGCGTTAGCGGCAAGTTAGACGGCGCGCCGGACAAAGACAACAAAGTCTGGAAATTGCGCTCGCGTTCCTTTGGGTCCCATTTCATCTGCTGGGCGATGTTGGGCTGTACCAGCCGCACACGGTTTTCCATCGTGTAGCTGGTCGGCTGATCGGCGAGGCGTAGACTACCCCAGATCGCAAGTCCCACCAGGAAGACCAGTGCCAGGATGTTGGCCAATAAGGCGCGCCTATCTGGTGTTTCAATCAGTGTGGTGGGCAAGCAGGCTGCGATCAGTGTCACGAGCGTTAAGCCATAGCTGCCAAACAAACTGGCGCTCTGCGCCATCGGCAGAATATCCGCCCAAACATAACCGAACAGATTCCAGGGGAAGCCGGTGAACAAATGGCCGCGTGCATATTCGGCGAGGCCGAAGAGGAGCGCCAGATGTAGCGCGCCAACAATGCCGCGCAGCCGGCACCGATGCCACCACCAGGTCGCCAGCCCATAATAGAGCGCCAGCACGGCCGGCAAGCCGGCCAAGGTGAAGGGTAGCAACCAGAAAAACTGCTTGATGTCCACGAAGAGCGCGGCGGCAATCCAATAGAGACCGATGACAAAATAACCGAAGCCAAACAGCCAGCCCAAAATGAATGCCTGCCGCGGCCGGTTTGCACCAGACAGCAGCAACAGGAGCAGTGGCAGGCTGAACCACAAAACTGGAAACAAATTCAAAGGCGGCAATCCTAAGGCGCAGACCATACCAGCTGCCAGTGCCGCCAACTGACGGCGGCGAGGCGATAGGCTGTTTAAAGATTCCATCAAAACCGCTGTGTGCATGGGGCGTATTTACCAAGCGTGGCGCAGGTTGTCTTGTCACAAAACTCTGGTATGGTAAGTCCATGAAAACAAGTGCGATAGCTTGGCATAGAGCCGGCCTCGCTTGACAGGATAACCCATGGCATCACAGCGGCAATTGCAGGTTGGCGAGGAAATGCGCCACGCCCTGGCGGGCGTGTTCCAGCGCGGAGATTTTCACTGGCCGGAAGGGCTGAGTGTGCCCTATATCACGGTCACAGAAGTGCGTGTCAGCCCCGATTTAAAAAACGCCACAGCCTTCGTTATGCCACTGGGCGGCCAGCAGATGGCGGCGGTTATCAAGGCTTTGAACACGGCGGTGGGCTTTTTTCGTCATGTCGTAGCGGAGGAAGTGCGCTTACGTGCGGTGCCTCGGCTGGTTTTTGCGCCAGACAACAGCTTTGATTATGCCGAGAAGATCGAAACGATTCTGAGCCAGCCCGATGTGGCTAAAGATATCGGTTGAGCCGCCATGGTGCGACGTCGCAAGGGCGAGCCTATCCATGGTTGGGTGCTGCTTGATAAGCCGTTAGGGCTGACCTCTACCCAAGCGCTAGGCAAGGTACGGCATTTCCTGCAGGCGCAGAAGGCGGGCCATGGCGGCACACTCGACCCCTTGGCCAGTGGCGTGTTGCCCATAGCTCTGGGCGAGGCCACTAAGCTCATTCCTTTCGTGATGGATGGCCAAAAGGAGTACCACTTTACGATCCGCTGGGGTGAGGCGCGGGACACAGGGGACGCCGAAGGTGTCGTCACCGCCACCAGCCCGGTGCGGCCGGATCCGGTGGCTTTGCGTGCCGTGCTGCCGCGTTTCATTGGCCAGATCAATCAGGTGCCACCTGCCTTTTCTGCACTTAAGATTAACGGTGAACGTGCCTATGACCTGGCGCGCGCCGGTTTGGAACCGGAGATGATCGCAAGACCAGTGCAAATCCATGATTTGCAAGTGCTTTCCCAAATGGATGCCGACCATGCCGCCCTGACCGTGCTCTGCGGCAAGGGTACCTATGTGCGCTCCCTGGCGCGGGATATTGCTGTGGCTTTGGGCACGGTCGGCCATGTCGCGGCGCTGCAACGCGTCCGGGTAGGCCCCTTCCGGCTGGAAGGCACGATTTCGCTGGAAAAGCTAGAGGATTTGGCGCATAAGGACGGCGCCTTAACGGCACTGCACCCTATGACGCTGGCGCTGGACGACATCCCGGCTCGCATCGTGGACGCGCAGGATGCGCACAGACTGCGCCGTGGCCAGACCATTCTGGCTCTCCCGCACGAACAGCGGTCACCGACTATGCTGGCTTTAGAAAATGGCCAGCCGGTCGCGATCATCGCCTATCAGACGGGAACATGGCAGCCGGTGCGCGGATTCAACCTTTGAAGCAGAGGAGTACCCGATGTCGATTTCAGCCGAGCGTAAGCAAACGCTCATCAAGGAACATGCGCGTGCCGCCAATGATACCGGATCCGCCGAAGTACAAATCGCTGTGCTGACCGAGCGCATCAATAACCTGACCGAACATTTCAAAACCCACGCCAAGGATCACCATTCGCGTCGCGGCCTCCTGGTGCTGGTGGGCAAGCGCCGCCGGCTGTTGGATTACCTCAAGCACACCAACGTCAAGGGTTATGAGGCGCTGATTGCCAAGCTGGGCATCCGTAAGTGAACGACTGCCTGGTGCAGGATCATCAACCAATCAAAGACGACGGAAAAGGGCGCCTGGCAACACGCGCCCTTTTTTGTGCGTTTAACGGCCGTGCCATGGGCATGGCAGCAAGATTTCTCCGCCAGAAAGTGTGAGAAAGGCCGTCCGGCAATGGGGTCGGGCGGGATGTCGTAGAGACAGAAAGCAAAGGAAAGAACAATGTTTCAAGTTTATCGTAAAGAAATGATGTGGGCTGGACAGAAGCTGGTGCTGGAAACCGGTAAGGTCGCCCGCCAGGCCGACGGCGCCGTGATGGCGACGCTCGGCGGCACGACCGTGCTTTGCACCGTGGTCGCGGAAAAGAAGGCCAAGCCTGGCCAGGATTTCTTCCCACTGACAGTGAATTATCAAGAAAAGGCTTTTGCCGCCGGCAAGATACCGGGTGGCTTCTTCAAGCGCGAAGGCCGGCCGCCGGAAACGGAAGTGCTGATCAGTCGTTTGATAGACCGCCCCATCCGCCCGCTGTTTCCGGAAGGCTATCTTTGCGACACGCAGGTCATCGCCACGCTGCTCTCGCATGATCTGGAAAACGCGCCGGACATCGTTGCGATGATTGGCTGCTCCGCCGCATTGTGCATTTCGGGTGTACCCTTCCTCGGCCCCATCGCCGGCGCGCGCGTCGGTTATGTCAACGGCCAATACAGTCTCAACCCTGCCATGAACACCATGAGTGACTCGGCACTCGACCTCATCGTTGCCGGGACCAAAGAAGGTGTGCTGATGGTGGAATCCGAAGCTAAGGAACTGCCGGAAGACGTCATGCTCGGCGCCGTGACCTTTGGTCACCAGCAATTCCAGCCGGTGATTGACCTCATCATCGCGCTGGCTGAAATGTGCGCTAAGGAACCGCGCGATCTGCCCGCGCCCGCCTATGATAAGGCAGGCCTGCTGGCGACGCTGAAAGGCCTCATTGGTGCCGATTTGACGGCGGCCTATGGCCAGACCGTCAAGCAAACCCGCTATGGTTTGTTAGACGCGGCGAAAGAGAAGGCGCTGGCTGCCGTTCCCGCCGAGCAATTCGCACCGGAAATGGTGGCGGAAGCGGTGGAACAGCTGAAATACGATCATGTGCGGCAGATGATTCTCTCATCCGGTCGCCGTATTGATGGCCGCGATACCAAGACAGTGCGTCCTATCGTTTGCGAAGTAGGCGTGCTGCCGCGTACCCATGGCTCCGCGCTGTTCACGCGCGGCGAAACCCAGGCGCTCGTGGT
>CAYOGS010000117.1:0-1466 GCA_964403435.1 uncultured Rhodospirillales bacterium
CAGGCACGCTGGCGGCTGATGCACCAGTCCGGCCGCGTTTCGATCATGCCGCGAATGCGGTTCTCGCCGATGGCCGGCACCCAGCGCGTGTCGCTGATGGCCTGCAGCGCCGTCTCGCGCAGCGTTTTGGAGGCGCCGTCCGGCGCCTTGTCCATGGCAATGAACCATTGCGGCGTGGTGCGGAAGATTAGCGGGGCTTTAGAACGCCAGGAATGCGGATAGCTATGCGTGATATTCTGCTTGGCCAGCAGCGCACCGACATCCGCTAGCGCCTTGATCACCGCGCCATTAGCGTCGCCTACCTTGCCATCTGGCTTATAAATTACTTTGCCGGCGAACAGCGGCACATGCGGCAGATAGCTGCCGTCGTCACCGACATAATCCGTGGGTTCGATGGCGTGCTTACGGCCAAGATTGAAATCATCCTCGCCATGTGACGGTGCGATATGCACGAAACCGGTACCAGCTTCCGTGGTTACAAAGTCACCCGGCAGCAAGGGCACATCGAAATCATAGTCCTGGCCACGAAGCGGATGGGCGCACTTCAGACCTTCCAATTGCTCCGCCTTCAGTTGCGCCAGAATTTTATGAGAGGAAATCTTGGCTGTCTGACAGAAACTAGCCACCAGATCAGATGCCACAACCAACCGTTCGCCAGCGTTGGCAAGGCTACCTTCCGCGACGGTTTCAACTTCCAAAACTGTATATTGAAAGGCGCCATAGGCAATCGCCCGGTTCGCCGGAATCGTCCAGGGCGTGGTCGTCCAAATAACAATGTTGGCGCCTTCAAGAGCCAGCACCGCTTCGACAGCGTCCAAACTGTCGGTTTGTTTGTTCGGCTTCAGGCAATTATTGATGACCGGAAACTTCACCCAAATCGTCGTGGATTTGTGATCGTGATATTCCACCTCGGCTTCGGCCAACGCGGTTTTCTCAACCACCGACCACATCACCGGCTTTACTCCCTTATAAAGGAGGCCATTGAGTAGAAATTTGTGAATCTCACGCACGATCTGTGCTTCGGCGGCATTGGTCATGGTGGTATAGGGGCGCGACCAATCGCCCATCACGCCCAGGCGCTGGAACTCGTCCGTCTGCACTTTCATCCAATGCGCGGCGAAATCGCGGCACTCGCCGCGAAACGCCAGCGCGGGTACCTGATCTTTGTCCTTGCCCTGCTTGCGATATTGCTCTTCGATCTTCCATTCGATGGGCAGCCCATGGCAGTCCCAGCCCGGAATGTAGGCCACATCATAACCCAGCAGCATGTGCGTGCGGTTGACGATGTCTTTCAGAATCTTGTTCAGCGCGTGACCGATATGGATATTGCCGTTGGCATAAGGTGGGCCATCATGCAGCGTGAAGCGGGGCTTGCCCTTGGCTTGCGCCCGCTGCAACGCGTAGAGGTCCATCACCCGCCAGCGCGCCAGCAGCTCCGGCTCCTTCTGCGCCAGCGCGCCGCGCAT
>CAYOGS010000117.1:1476-6137 GCA_964403435.1 uncultured Rhodospirillales bacterium
TCGTCATCGTCCAAACCATCAGGAAGGCCAGAGAGGCCTTCAATAAAGCATTTTATGGGGAAGCAAAAGGCGAAACCCGGCTCTCAGCGAGCAGCCGGGATCATAATTCGCGCACAGGCGCCGTAACATGCACAGGTTAGCATATTGAATTTCTAACAGACAATGCCGCTAAAATCCAAAGATTTCAGCATCAATATTTTGCTGAGATATCTAACCTAAGCGACGCACGGCCTTAAATCATTTGGCCTTCGTAACTACTTAGCTTTGCCATTAGCCTTACCGATGAGTTCCATGACGTGGGAGGCCATAATCGGGTCAGGGTCAAATTGGGCAAGTTGCTCAAGTTGGTTGAGAACCGTTTGTCCCGGGTTCTGAGCCAGCCAGTAGTTAAACAATCCAAACCGATAATGTTCGCTATCCATGCAACATAGAATTTGAGCGCCAGATTTTAACAAATGGGCGTTCTCGTCACAAAAAACTTTAAATTGCTCACGCCAGAAATCTTCTGGCAGCAAATCCCATTCCTGCCATTGCTGCGGTAGATTCATTAATTTCATATAGGCTACTTTATCCGTGGTCACGCAGCAGTTCCCTCGCCTTTTCACAATCTCGCGCGATAGCTTCCTGCAACGCAGGCAATCCGCCAAAAAGCTGCTCGGGGCGGATAAAATCAACCAGAGACACGTCCCAGACCTGGCCATACAAATCGCCGTCAAAATCGAAGAAATGCACTTCCAGCCGTTCCTCTACGCCTCCGACCGTCGGGCGGCGGCCGATATTGGCGACGCCTGAGAGCGCCAACCCGTCTCGCAGGCGCGTGCCGCACACGGCATACACGCCATAGAGCGGGTGCAGATAATCGCCGAGTAGAAAATTAGCAGTCGGGAATCCGATGGTGCGACCGCGTGCATCACCGTGTCGGACGGTGCCGCGCAGCGCCCAGGATCTGCCCAAAATTTGCGCCGCCGCTTGCGCCTGCCCGGCCTGCAGCAGCGCCCGCGCGGTGGAAGCGGCATAGCGTTGCCCCTGCCCGTCCCGCACCGGAGCTTGCGGCTGCACCCGGATGCCGTGCGGCGCCAGCCAGGCCGCCAGCCGCGCCATGTCGCCACCGCGCGCATGACCGAAACGAAAATCCTCTCCCGCTACCACTGCTCCGGCCTGGCATTGTTCCCACAAAATAGTCCGCGCGAACTGCTCGGCCTCCATGGCGGCCAGAGGGGCATCAAAGGGTAGAGTCAGCACCTCGTCAGCACCCGCGGCACACAGCAGCTCCGTTTTCTGCACGGCATCTGTGCGGTGAATGGGTGGCAGTTGCGGCGCAAAAAAACGACGAGGGTGCGGCGCGAAGGTCAGCGCCACAACCAGCAAGCCCTGCGGCACCGCAATATCCCGCGCTGCAGCAATCAACGCCTGATGGCCGCGGTGCACGCCGTCAAAATTTCCCAGCGCATATACCGCGCTTTTTTTCGTCAGTTGCTGCATATTTGCCAAATATTTGACACAAACCCGTCGGCAATCTTAGCATCCGCTTCATCCAAGCGCATTATTCTTATGCGCTTACCTTTTCATCATCCTCGCGCTGCAGGTATTCGTATGAAAAAAATTAAGGTCAAGACTCCGCTGGTCGAAATGGACGGCGACGAGATGACGCGCATCATCTGGCAGATGATCAAGGACTGGCTGATCGTACCGTATCTAGACGTGGAGCTAAAATATTTTGATCTCGGCATTGAGCACCGCGACGCCACCAACGACCAGGTGACTTTGGATTCCGCCAACGCCATCAAGCAATACGGCGTCGGTGTCAAATGCGCCACCATCACACCGGATGAGGCACGGGTAAAAGAATTCAACCTCAAAAAAATGTGGAAATCACCCAACGGCACCATCCGCAACGTGCTGAACGGCACAGTGTTCCGCGAACCCATTCTCATAAAGAACATTCCACATTATGTGCCCGGCTGGCAGCGCCCCATCATCTTGGCGCGCCATGCCTTCGGCGACCAGTACAAGGCCACCGATTTCGTGGTGCCCGGCAAAGGCAAGTTGACCATCACCTTCACGCCAGAAGACGGTGGCAGTCCAATCAAACATGAGGTGCATCAGTTCCCTGGCAGCGGCGTCGCCATGGCGATGTATAATGAGGATGAATCCATCCGCGGCTTTGCCGAAGCCTGCTTTAATTACGCACAATTGCGGCGCTACCCCGTCTACCTCTCTACCAAGAACACGATTTTGAAAGCCTATGATGGCCGCTTTAAAGATATCTTCGCGGAAATCTTCGCCAAACGGTTTAAGGAGAATTACGAAAAGCTCGGCCTCACATACGAGCATCGGCTGATTGACGACATGGTGGCGCAATCCATGCGCGGCGATGGTGGCTTCGTATGGGCGTGCAAAAATTACGACGGCGACGTGCAGTCTGATTCCGTGGCGCAAGGGTTTGGCTCGCTGGGATTGATGACATCCGTACTACTCTCACCAGATGGCCGCTATGTGGAAACGGAAGCAGCGCACGGTACCGTGACGCGCCATTACCGTGAGCATCAAGCTGGCAAGGAAACTTCCACCAACCCTATCGCTTCGATCTTTGCGTGGTCACAGGCCTTGATCTATCGCGGCCGGATGGACGGAACCCCTGAGGTGGCTGCTTTCGCCAACACGCTGGAGCAGGTTTGCATTCGCTCGGTGGAGGACGGCTTCATGACCAAAGACCTGGCGCTGCTGGTCGGCGGCAGTCAGAAATGGCTGAACACCCGCGCTTTCCTAGAAAAAGTAAGCGATAATCTTAAAGCGGCACTCAACCACTGAATCTTGCACCAGGCGCAAACAGCCAAAAGCCCCCGCGCCTTCCAGCGCGGGGGCTTTTTACTGGGCATCCTTCAGATATGACCGGCGCTAACTTGCTGCGTCAGAAAATTGGTTTGGTCTTCGTCGCGCCGACGTCCGCTTCCCCGTCCGAAATTCTGATAGGCGACTTTGGCGTGATCCATGCAGTAGGGCAATCCTTCCACCGCATTACATCCGCAGAATTTGAAATCGGCGTTGCGCGGATCGCCCATCGGCCAGCGGCATTGATGCTCGGTGGTTTTCAGCGGTGCGACGGCAGACTTGCTGGACTCCGTCGCGCGCTTGACCACCGGCACAGCGCTGCGCTGCGTCAAATTGGGCAGCGGCATGCTTGGCGCGGCGCGCAGCATCACCTTCTTGCCCACGGGCTTCACCCGAACCGGCGACACCTTGGCGACAGCCTCACCATCTTCCCGCCGGATGGGTGACGGGCGGCCGGAGAGTTTGAGGCGATGGGCTTTGCCAATCACGGCATTACGGGTCAGGCCGCCAAGCTTCTTGGCTATTTCGCTGGCGCTAAAACCATGCCCCCACATATCCCGCAGCATCTGAATCTTTTGCTCGTTCCAGCTCATGGCGCATCTCCTCACAGGATTTTGTTCATAAAAAACGGTAAATTTCAGGCAGGACGTGTGTGAAACAATGTTGCACGAAAGGGTTTGCGCCCATAAAAGCGCATCATTGTGTGGATAACTTTGAGGTCACCCCCAAGATATTGTGTCTGTGGTGGGATTTTCTATAGCCAAAAGCCCCTGCGGCAGCTAGGGCGAAAATTAACTTATCCACCGAAATTATCGGCTTCCTAATGGAATGAACCAGACCAATATCGTGCTGATTTGCTGTTGGCGAAATTTTAGTTTCATGTCATCTTCCGCCCGAAAATTAAAACAGCAAGAAAAGTATTCCGGCGTTTCTATAATCCAGCGTGTTGTGAATGCGCGTTGCGCCAGATAGTCAGCCCAAGGGCAATCGTACGTGAATATGATGTCGTATCATGAGATGGCAGGCCAGTTCGTGGCACTGCCCGGCCAACACACCGCCGCACATATTGCGCGCGAGCGGTGGGGTGTCCACGCCGCCAGCGAGAATGAGCGTCAGTCTCTCGTCGCCGGTATGGTTACGGTGCGCAACGAACTCGGCCAACAAACCCGCACCAACCGCCCAGAAGAATCTGTTTTCTGGCATAATTTCCGCGTTGCGGATGCCGTCAACCTCCACAATGTGAACGACCCACAGCGCGCTTTGAAAACCTTCATCGCCGTTGGTCATGATCTGTGTGAAGATACCCGCAAAAGTATAAAGCCGGTGCAACCACAGGATTACGCTCGCCTATGGCAAGGCACCGATGGCGAGCGCGAGCTAATTGTTGACGTTCTCAAGCTCAAGACAGACGCAGCCGGCTTAGAAGGTGATGCGCGCCGTGCTGCCCAGCTGCAGCGCGTTACAGAAGCAAGAGCTGGCCAGCACGGCGAAGCCGGCCGTATCTATGTCGAGCTGATGGCTGCGGACAAAGGCGACAATCTTGCCTCTGACGTTCGCGACTTGGCCGAACAGCGCCTGACCTTTAAGACGCGGCGCGAAGGACTAGAATATGTCTTTAAAAAAGTCGCTGACGATCAGATTGTCGCGGCTCTACCGATTGAACTGAGTATCCGCCAGACTTTCCGCCAAACCTATGAAAAATTCATGCAAGCCATCTTGCTGAACGGCTTTTTGCCGCAGGCCGGTGCCGCGGTGCCGGGGAATGACGAGCGACTGTCCCAACAGATGCGCCGCGCGTTAATCGCGAGCCACAGCACACACCCCACTCC
>CAYOGS010000118.1:0-6128 GCA_964403435.1 uncultured Rhodospirillales bacterium
GTGGTACCAGGGGCCCCACTCCTTACTGTTGCCCAGGCCTTGGGTGACAGGATGTTCAGTGCCACGGCGCGTCAGCTTCGGTACGTAACGCTGTTTGAGGAAGAGTTGCTCCGGTTCTGTGGGCAGGATACGGCCGAGCGGCGTTTTATAGAGGCTTTGGCTGCCAATATAAGAGGAACCGCTGGCGTCCAAGAAGGCACCGCCTTCCTCCACATAACGCGCGATATTGTCGAAATAAGGCATCGGTAGCATGCCCTGTTTGCGGAAACGGTCGAAGATGATCAGATCAAAGCTTTTAAGCTTGTCTTGGAAAAGCTCCTGCATCGGAAAGCCAATGAGAGAAAGCTCATTTTCCGGCGTACCGTCATACTTGCTGGGCGGGCGCAAGATGGTGAAATGCACCAGGTCCACGGCCGTATCCGCACGTAGTAAATTGCGCCATATGCGCTCTACCGGATGCGGCTCGCCGCTCACCAGCAATACGCGCAGTTTGTCGCGTACGCCCTGGACGCTGATGACGGCACGGTTGTTGGCGCGTGTCAGATCGTTCGGCAGCAGCGGAGTTTCGAGAAGGAAGATGTTGGCGCCGGCATGGGCGACCGGGAGTTCTAACGTTACCTTCTCGCCGGTAGTGATGTCGAAGATATTGTCGTCGCCGTTCAGGGTGTGCAGCATGATTTGCGTGGCGCGGCCACGGTCATTCGGCTGGTCAACGACACGTAGTTTGAGTTTTACGGTCTTGCCAACCATGCCGTAATGCGGGACTTCCAGAAGTTCGATGCGGCGGTCTTGCTCATCTGGACGGCCGGTGAGGAGTGCGTGCACGGGTCCAACATCGCGCAGGAGCTTCTGGTCATCTTTCAGGTCATGGATTTGCCCGTCCGTTACCAGGATGACGCCGGCGCGGCGCTCGGTCGGTACTTCGGCCATGGCTTGCGCAACGGCGGCGCCCAGTAAGGTCTGGTCGCGACCGGCCACCTGCACTTCGCGGACATCCAGATCCGGGAAGCGCTTGAGCTGGTCACGCAGCGCCGGGAGAATCTGGCGCATTTGTTCGCTGCGGCCGGGCAGATTCTGGCTCGCGCTGTTATCCACCGCCAGCACCATAACATCGCGCACCGGTTGGAGTTGCGCACGTTCGGCTACAGGATTGCCGAGTAAAGCCAATATCAGCATGAGCGCCAAGCTGCGCCACACCACGCCAGGCGCGCGGCCAAAGACAGAGACCCCGAGCAACACCAGGCCGATGATGGCGGCGCCATAAAACCACTGCAGAGGCAAAAGTGGGGCAAGGCTGAGAGTCAGCTGCTCTGGCAACGTGGCAAGATTGTTTCCAGTGACGGTGCTCATCGCTGCATCCGTTCCAGAATGACCGGCATGTGGACTTGATCCATTTTATAATTGCCGGTGAGGGCATGCATGACCAGATTAAGGCCGCATAGCTTGTTCCTGCTGCTTTGTTCGACTTTCACTCGCCCAGGCGCCAGCCCAATCGCGCGTCCCGATAAAGAGTCCAGAGACAAAATCCTGCCGTCCGCTGGTGTCGCTTTCGCTCCACAATGAGCCGTCCAATGTGCGGCCGGGACAGTCCTGCATCAGATAAAAAGTGCGGAATAAAGGATGTTCGGGCGTGACGGGGGCCATCATGGGCAGTAGGACGCCGGATTCGCGCAGGGTGACGTTGTTCTCTGGATCGCTGGCCAGATCAATCAGTACCATGCCGCCATGGGCGAGAAAATCTTGCAGCTTGTTTATCGCTTTACTGCTGAGTTGTGGGTTTTCAGTGAGTGGCCAGTAGAGCAAAGGCACGAGGCTGAGATCGTCCTGTTCTAGATTGATAGGCAAGGTGCCGATGTCTTCCACCGCCGTCTTTTGCTTGACGCGCACCGCGAGTGACTGCAGGCCACGCGCCGCGATGGAGGCACGACCGCCGGCACCGTTGGTCACATAACCCAGCCAGATATTTTCACTCAATGCAATGGATTCGTCCGTACCCGCATTTGCCGATGAGGCCATGATGAGTAGCAAGGCCAAGCTGGCTGGCAGAAGCTTTTGCGGTATCAGGCCGCGCAGCGCCAGCGCAAGACCCATGTCGAAAAGGAACAGCAGCAAAGCAGCAAGCAACAGCCAGGGGCGTAGCTCGTGCTCGCCAGTTTCACTGACCAGGCGTTCGCGGTTGTCCGGCAGGAAGGACAAGAGGCTGCCGACACCCTGGCCAAGATTGAAAGCGCGGCTTTGCGGCGGCTGGCCGTAATAACCAGGCGGATGCTCGGGCGCTATTTGATAGGACGCTTGCTCCGCTGGCGTGAGTGGCTGGGCGCTGCCTTCCGGCGGCAACAACTGCCCGTAGGCATCCATGAGGAGACTGGGAGCCAACGTTGTCGTGCCGTCAAACGCCACACTGCCGGTGGCGGCCAGATTAACGAGGCGTTCCAGCATCTGCACGAATAGGCCGGAGAGCGGTAGGTTCGACCAGCCCGGGTAAGCTGGAACATGGAAAAGCACAGTCAGTCCAGATCCCCGCCGCGCGCCGGTCACTAGGGGTGTGCCGTCTGTCAGCAAAGCCCAGCTGCTATCGCCATTCAGTCCAGCGGGATCAGCGAGCAATTGCTGGCTGATCTGGATGTCATTTGGTACTGCCAGGCCATGGAATGGCGTGTTGGCAGGAAAATTCTGCAGGCTTTGCGGTTTGCCCCAGCTGAAAATACCACCGATATCGCGGCGGCTTTGACGCAACGGCACCGGCAACAATGGCGAATCTGTATCCAGTGTAGCACCAGCGAATTGTACTAAGACGCCACCTTTTTCGAGCCAGGTTTCCAGTGCCGTTATGTCTTCTGGCAACAGGGCGCGTTCATTGGTGTTCAGGATGATGTTGGCTTTGCCGGCGATCAGCTCTGCGACAGGCGCAGTTTGCACTAGATTGCGGGCGCCGACGGCGCGGTCGAGATAATGCAGTCCGTTGAGAAGCGGCTGATCGTTAAGAGTGATGGCGTCTCCAATCAAGCCGGCCTTGTGTCGTACATTGCGGCCATCAAGCAACCAGACGCCTCCGGCGTGGTGGCTATCCTGCAGCACAAGGCGTTGCGCCAGATTGCGCAGTTCCGGCGGCAGGTCGAGCAGAATATTAAGGGTTTTCTCCAGCGGCTTGAAGCTGCCTTGCCCCAAACCCAGCGTGCGGCCGGCTTGATCTTGTGCCGTCACGAGGACGGCACCAGCGGCGCTGGTATCTGCGCGCGCTACAGTAACGGCGAGCGCGCCAGCTGCTGTGGGTGCCGGTTGCAACACGTAACGCGGACGTTCGTCCTGATAGATCGTCAGGTTGCCGGCAGACATCAACCGGTCATACAGGGCGACCGTGTCTTTGCCCTGCAGGCCATCACTGAACCAGAAAATGTGATGGCCGGTTAAACGTTTGTCCGTCAGGGTTTGATTGATGGCGCCATGGTCGGCTGACCAGGGACGCGGCTGCAGCTTGCTCAGAGTTGGGCAGGTGGTGAGCGCAGGCGCAGGGCCAGTAGACACGACATTTCCGCTACGTTGTTCAGGGGCGGTTGGCAACAATAAGACATCGCGCTGTTCGCGTTCGGCTTGCTCACAGAGCTGGCGGAGGGCCGCTTGCCATTGAGGCCAAGCCGCCGCGGTCGACCAGCTATTATCCACCATGACGACGATGGTGCCGGTGCCAGGCAGATTGTCTTTGGGAGCAAAGACAGGACGCGCCAAGCCCAGGAAGAGCAAAGTGAGAAGCAAGAGCCGTAACAGTAGCAGCCACCAAGGCGTGTGCGCCGGGCTTTGAGCGATCGGGCTGAGGTCGCGCAGCAAGATGAGCGCCGGAAAGACCACGCGTTTGGGGCTGGGCGGTGTGAGCCGAAGCAGCCACCACAGCAAGGGCAAGCTCGCGAAGGCCCAGAGTGCCAAGGGTGAAAGAAAATGCAATCCGCCTAACAGCGCGCCCATTATGTCACCGCCGCCGCGCCGCTTGCGCGGAGAAATGCTGATAGAGTCGTTCCACGCCTTTTTGCGCTGTCATATTGGTGGCATGCGTCTGGAATTTCCAGTCCATCGCATTTGCATAAGACTGGAGTTGGGCGCGCTGTGCCGACAGTTTGGCGCGGTAGGCCACGAGCCAATTTTCAAAACGTGGGGCTAGCAGTTTTGGCTCATCTTCGCAGCTTTCAAACAAGATGCGGCCTTTCCAGGGCGGATGTACCTCGGCCGGGTCGAGAATTTGCATTAATTGGCCGCGACACCCAAGTTCCGCCCAGATGTTGAAAATCTTTTTCCAGGGTGGCAGTGGGTTTAGGAAATCGGAGATGACCAGGACGCTGGAGTGACGCGGTAACGGTGCTGCCGGCGGCGTCGGCGTGGCCGGCGCGTGGAGCAACGCGTAGGCCAGCGCGGCAAAACCAGCCTTGCCACGATAGCGTCGCTGTGGCGCGTGGAGTAGAGCGACTTGTTCACCAGCGTCCAGTGCCAAGTAGGCCAAGGCAAGCGCTAAAATGCTAGCGCGGTAGAGTTTTGTCGGCAACTTATTGTTGCTCTGCCAATCCATCGAAGCAGTGTGGTCAACCCAGAGCAACAGGGTTTGCGCGGCTTCCCATTCATGCTCGCGGATGAATACATGCTGGCTCCGGGCGGAGCTATGCCAATCAATGCGACTGGCATCGTCGCCAGGTTGATAACGACGAAATTGCCAGAAACTTTCACCTTGGCCAGTGCGGCGGCGGCCATGCACGCCCATTTGCACATGCGCCGCCACCCGCTGCGCCGCCAGCAGCAAGGCTGGCAAGTGGGCGCTGAGTTGGACAGCCGCGTGACTATGCTGATAGGCCTGATTTTGCTTGGCCGACATCCGGCAATACCCTATGCGCCGTAACTGCTGCGCAACCTTTCAATGACGCTGGCGATCGTCACGCCTTCCGATCGCGCCGCAAAATTCAGCGCCAGACGATGCTGTAACACTGAAGGCAGAAGATGTAGCACATCCTCCATAGAGGGTGCTAACCTCCCTTCCAACAACGCCCGGGCGCGGCAGGCCAGGCTTAGCGCTTGTGAGGCGCGTGGGCCGGGTCCCCAACTGACATGCTGTTTGACATAATCGTCAGTCGTCGAGTCGGGGCGCGCCATGCGTACGAGGCGGAGAATGCCGTCCACCACCTGATCGTTCAACGGCATGCGGCGCACCAATCGTTGTGCGCTGATTAACTCTTCTGCCGTCAGACAGACATTGAGAGCGCCTTCGGCCGCACCTGTGGTAGCGATGAGCATATGACGCTCAGCGGCCAGATCAGGATAGCGCATTTCCACTTGCAGCAGGAAACGATCAAGTTGGGCTTCTGGCAGGGGATAGGTGCCTTCCTGATCTACCGGGTTCTGTGTGGCCAGGACATGAAACGGTTCTGGCAGTGTGCGGTTTTGCCCTGCTACGGCCACTTGTCGCTCCTGCATGGCCTGGAGCAACGCCGATTGCGTGCGCGGGCTGGCGCGGTTTATTTCGTCTGCCATTAGTAACTGGGTGAAGACAGGTCCCTGGATGAAACGGAACTGCTTTTTGCCATAGTCACCTTCTTCCAGCACTTCCGCGCCGAGAATGTCGGACGGCATGAGGTCAGGGGTGAATTGTACGCGCCGGTGGTTAAGTCCCAGCACCTGGCCGAGCGCGGTGACCAGACGGGTCTTAGCCACGCCGGGCATGCCGATGAGAAGGACGTGTCCGCCCGAGAGCATTGCGGCAAGACATTGGCGGATGACGTGATCCTGGCCGAAGATTGCCTTTTGCAGTTGGGCTTCGGCATTATGCATTTTGGCGCTGGTTTGCTCCAATTCGTTGATTAGTTCCGGGTTACCGGTCACGATGGGGGCGGTGGTGAGGGTCACGGCGGCTCCTTTGACAAAAACAGCCGCAGCATACCAAGCTGTGGCGGGAACGGAACGGGAAAAATAGTGTTGAAATATGGAGATATTGTTACAATCTGTCCATGACACACTCGCTCTTGACCCCTGCCGGCCATCCCTGGCTCTTTGCGCCTGATCTGCAGCGGTTGTTTGCTGTGTTCGCGGCGGCTGGAGCCGAGATGCGCGTCGTGGGCGGCGCCGTGCGTAACGCTCTTATGGGCTTGCCGATC
>CAYOGS010000119.1:0-4886 GCA_964403435.1 uncultured Rhodospirillales bacterium
CTGGTACTTCGGCGCGTAGTTCATACCGAATGAGGTGCTTGCCTTGCTTAATGCGATCAAGGAAGAAAGCCGCTTTCTGGTCACGAAACTCCTGATAGAGGAACGCACGTTCTTCCGTTTCCCGCCCTTGGCGGTCAAGGGTGATGGAGTTACCCGCACCGCTTTTCAGCTCCACTGCCTCCAGCCCGGCGGGCTTGTAATCTTCGGCGATCAGATATTCATAATGGTTCTTGGCGTCGAGCGTGATGTCAACGCGCACACGGTCGCCACTGTTTACCGCGTCGCCGTCCTGCAGCGGCGTCCAGTCCTGAGTCAGGCCTTTCATCAGCGTTTCTTTGGTTGATTGCTTGAAATATTGCCGTGTCACGAATACTTCATTGCCGGCTTTGGAAATGCCTTCCTCCAGCGCGAAATATTTGGCGTGGGCGGTAAGATAAAGTGCGCCACGGCCTTTGACTGTCACTTTCACGTCATTCGCGCCGTCTTGCAGCGCCTCTGCCGGCACATCAATGATGCGGCCGAAGGAGAACACGTTGTCCGCCGTGACCTGGCCGCTCCGAACCGCTTTGCCGTTGACGAAGACTTCGTAGGCGTAATCCGGCGCCAGTTCGCGCGTCGCCTTGAGATAATCACTGAGGCCGAGAATGGCGATGGCGGTATCGCGTGTGTTCTTCCAGCTTGCGCCGCGGCGGTTTAACGCTAGCCATTTAACAGCTGGTTCCAGCTGCGGGCTTTGTGGTGCGATTTGTGCCAGCGCTTTTACCACGAAGGCCGTGGCTTCCACACCTCCGTCGCTCCAGCGATAATGAATGCCGGCTTCGCCCCAATGCGCGGTACCGT
Source organism: uncultured Rhodospirillales bacterium (assembly GCA_964403435.1). Taxonomy (GTDB): domain Bacteria; phylum Pseudomonadota; class Alphaproteobacteria; order UBA9219; family RFNS01; genus JAGOHT01. The sequence goes on from CAYOGS010000119.1 coordinate 841, forward strand.
TCTCCTTATCTTCGTCTATGCCATTGATCAGGTTTTGAGCCAGTACTGTGCTGCGCGAGGTGACGCCGCGCCGGTGTTCCGCCAAAGCGAAGAGTGCCCGCGTGTAAGGGTTGAGCTTGTCGCGCATCGTCCACAACCGGTCGCGTTGCTTGGTTTCATACTCGCTGTCGGATTGCGCCTGTGCCAAAGCGTGCAGCATCCATGCCAGGTTGTCCGGGGCATTTTCCTCTTGCACCAGCTGCACTTGCAGGAAATTCACCGCGCGACTCAACGCGTCGGACTTGACGTCAAGGCCGGCATCGCGCGCCAGCGCCAAACCCCAGACCACATAGGCGGTCATGAAACGATCGCTGTCACCTTCCTTCCACCAACCCCAGCCGCCATCGCTATGCTGGAAATCATAGAGCCGCTTCAACCCGTCGGCCGTCATACCGGCGAGGCGCGAAAGCGTGGCATCAGGTCGACGCTGGGGGTGGCCTTGCGGGTCGCCGCGCGGTTCTAGCACGTCGCTGATATAGGTCTCAGCATCCTGTCGTGAAATACCCAGATCGCGCATGGTCTTGGCGACGATGACGGCGGGTAGGAACCGACTGAGCGTCTGTTCCACACAACCATAGGGGTAATCCGCCAAATAGGGCAGGGCATCGAGCAGGTTGGCGGCCAGTGACGGTGACACTGTGAGCTGTAAGCTGGTGGATTCCTTGATCCGTTCCTTAGGGATGGTTAGGCTGAGTGCTGCCGACTGTTCCGCGCCACCATCGCTGCGTAATACGAAGCTTTTGGCGATGAATTTTTCGATACCATGCGGAATTACTGGATAAGTCTTCTGCATGGCGTCGGACACGCCCTTTTTATCGCTCAACGCGCTGACTCTGATGGTGGCCGTACCGGCGCGCTGGGCGCTGACCGCCCAGTCTACCCGCTTTTGGCCGTTGGCAGGCACTTCCACGGATGTCATCTCGCCTTTGACAAATTTGCCGTTTTGATAAAGACCGCTAACGGTCAAACCTTCGGTCTTGAGCGTCGGGCTTACGGACACGGCTTGGTCAGACATGTTGTCAATGAGTGCGGAGACCACCGTCAAATCGCGTTCAGTGAAGAAGCGTGGTGCTTGCAGCCGCACCATCAAGGCCTTATTGGAACGCACTTGGTGCGTCATGGTGCCCACTGCGGTGTCTGGTGTGGTCACGCGTGCCGTCAAGCGCCAAGTGGTCAGGGAATCCGGGTATTTGACCTTAACGCTGGCGGTGCCGTCTGCCGCCGTCACGACACTCGGCTGCCAGATGACGGTGGAGCGAAAATCATTGCGCACTTGCACCGGATCAGCACCAAAACCGTCACCATCAGCTTGGCCACGGTCTTTGGCGTCAACCTCGCTATCGCGGAATTTTTTCTTTTCTGCCACTTTGGATGAGACTTCTTCTTTTAAGCGGCTTTCAGCGGGAGATGCGGGCTTGGACGCTGGGGTGGCAAGCGCTGAAGCGCCGTTCAGCCGGTAGTCAGCCTTGCCGCCGGCCATCTCGCCGATAACATCTGTTACTTGCTGGTAGTTCTTGTCCTGGTCGGTACCCCTATTCTTGGCCAGCTCGTTGCCGCGCAAGCCGTTAGAGGTGTCAGCACGGCGGCGTTCACGTTCATCCGCTGAGATCAATTCCTTGTTTTCGCCGCGCACTAGCTGGAGGTACGGCCGCTGATAGAAGCTGGCCTGCGTTTGGATGCTAGGCTGGCGCTTGTCGCCGTAAAAATACTGCCGGATATCAGGTGCGATCTCTTCTTGAATGCCATAGACGGCGGCATCAGTCAGGCCGAGCGCGATTTCGGCGCGCACCGGCTTGCCGTCCTGATCCGTGACCTTGACGGCGAAGCTGCCTTCCTCTTGCGGCTGATAGACGGCTTTGTCAGACGTCACCGTCACATTCAGGAATTGCTTGACCGGCGGCACGATAATGGGGGTTGATGCGGTTTTGAGCTGGTAATGGTCGCCGCTCAAGGCGTTGAAGAAAAAGTTTGGCGTATGCTGCGCGGTGACTGACAATTCAATCAGCTTTACGCTGCCTTCCAAATGCAACATCTGCTGGCCGTAAAGTTCATCCGCTTCCTGGCTGAGTAGAACCCAGGTGTCGGGCTTGTCTGCCACGATCATGGCGCGCAGTGTCTCGCCAGCTTGGTAAGTGTCTTTCTCGGTAATGATCTGCAGCCCGCCATATTGATAGCCGATAGTGGTGCTGGTCTGCTTACATACAAAGATATTGGTCTGCGTCACGACTGGGTTGCCATTGTCATAACCGGTAAATTCCACGACGTAATAACCGTCTTCGCTTGGCTCAAATTCGAATATGGCTTCGCCCCGGTCGTTGGTCTTGACAAATTTTGTGAGAATTTCTTGTCCTTCATAACCGCCAGATGGCTGCACACCGTCCTTCATTGCCGGTTTACGCCACCAGTTGCGTAAGACACGCACTTTGCCTTCCACGGCGACCGGTTCTTCATTCGGCGTCATGGTGCGGATGTTCACGCTAGCTTTGTCGCCTGGGCGGTAGAGGTTTTGCTTTGGTTCCAGCGCGACGAAGAAGGCGTTCTTGGTCACTTTTATGGATTGAGTGGCGCGGATTTCGCGCCGGCTCTTGTCCACCACCCGCACTTCCACTTGATATTGCAAGTCTTGGGCGGAATCTTTGGGCGTCTCGATGATGAAGCGCGCCTTGCCGTCGGCATCAGCGGTAATGGTTTTCTGAGTTACCAGTGTGCTGCGGCCATAATAGTTATGCTGCGGCCGCATATCAGCGTAATACCAGCCATAGGTACGCACAGGTTGGTATTGGAAATTATAAGGTTGTTGATAGACGAGATATTCCACTTGAGCGTTCGCTACCGATCCGCCGAAATAATAGCTGGCGGCCACTTCTACCTCGATGGTATCCCCGAGCCGGAAGCCCTTGACTGTTACCTTGTCGTTTGGCGTTTTGGGCTGTGCCTGAATTTTCACCAAATATTCCGGCAATTTATATTCTTCTAGACGGAACAGTTGCGCCGTCGCCAGATGGTTGTTTTGATCGGCGGTATAGAGTTCGAGACGATATTCACCGAGCGTAGCCTTTTCGTCCAGAAACAGTGTATCGTCAAAGGCACCGAAATCATTGAGCGTATAAGTGGCTTCTTTCACCTGTGTGCCGCGCGCGTCAAAAATCAGTGCTTTCACTTGCTTGCCGGCGGTATTGCCGAAAGTGCCACCTTCATCGTGCCGTAAGATGACCTTGAAGTTGATCGTCTCGTTGGGGCGATAGGCCGGCCGGTCGCTGAAGGCATAGAGCCACCATTCGCCCTTGTTGCTGCCGCTATTGTGATAATATGAATTTTGTACGAAAGCCTGGCTCTCACCCGCGGACGCTGCGGCGAAAAACTGATGCTGCCGATAGCTGGCGTATTGGCGCCCGTCATTGGCGTTGAGGGTGAAAGTGAGTAATCCGTTGTCGTCGGTTTTGCCGCTGCCTTCAGCCCATTGGGTATAGCCGCGTGCGTCATACCAGGAATAAATATATTGAACCTGCGCTCCAGCGCGCGGCTTGCCGGTTTTGGCATCCATCGCTAGGACCAGTGCTTGTTTATTGCCGATCTTACTAACCAGCGCCAAGTCTGTTACCAGCACCAAATCATAGACCGGTTTAGCGCCATCCGCTGTCAACAGCAGCAGGTAGGCGCCGGGGGGCAAGGCGCCAATCTTCGGGTCAACTTCACCGCTTTTCTTCTCGAGCTGCCATTCCGCCAAACCCTTAAAAGCACTCTGGGGTGTGTGCTTGCCGTCATCTTCCAAAGCCAGTGTCCAGCGCAGCTGGGTTGGCAGGGAGCGATGAGACCCAGCCACTTCCACAATTTGGCGCAGCATCTCCTGATAGCTGGTGTATCCGCTGTAGCGCGGCTCGTTGGAGGTGCCGTTATCTTGCAGCTTCAGGTTTTGCACCATATCAAGTTTGAACAAAGAAGCTTCCGCGCGTTTCAGATTGCGCCAATTGACGCCGAATTGGATTTCGGAACCGCTGACGAAGGTG
>CAYOGS010000119.1:4896-6127 GCA_964403435.1 uncultured Rhodospirillales bacterium
GTTCTTGGCCTCGTCAACCCAACTGGATTCGCCTGGACGATATTTAGCTAAGAGGTCGCGGTAAGCCTGCACGGCCAGCACAAAGTCGCCGCGATTTTCGGCGAAGATGCCCAGCTGATAGGTGGCATCATCCGCCCATTCGGTGGCCGCGTACTCCTTGGCAACAGTTTGGAAATGTTGACGTACGTCCTCTATCTGCTTCGGCTCCGCGCTGTAGTTCTGCATCATAGCCATGGCAATGCCGTAGTGAGCGCGTGCTTTGTCTGCGTCGCTTTTGGCTACTTTCAGCACCTCTTCAAAGAGCAGGCGCAGTGAGGCGCCGTTCTCCCGCGGCAGCGAATTGGTAGATTTACCATTCAACTTAATGGGGCGCAGATCGTTGACATACCAGCCCCAGCGTTGCGTCACGAAGTCGGCCAACAGGAAACTGATGGCAATGAAACGCGGCCGCGCCAACGCCACGTCGTCTGAACCTGCCCAAAAATCGCGAGCATCGTCCAGGAGGGTCTTGACGTCCTGCATTTTGCCGTAAGGGTCTTTTTCGATGTAGTATTCGGCCAGCGTGACGCCACTTTCCGCCCACCAGCGGTCATGATCCTTGCCGGCGGTTAATTCTTGCAGGAGTTTGGTAGCCTTTTCTGCTTGCACAGGGTCTTTGCCACGTAAGATGCTATCCGCCCATTTGAAGCGTACTTCTCGTGCAGTTGAGTCATTCGCTTTTTCATCCAGTAGCGGCGTGTAGGCTTGTGCCGCGAGAGCATATGATTGCTGGGCATGATAACTGTTCGCAGCTTTTAACTCGTCTTCGTTAATGGCCCAGGACGGCGCTGTTAGGAGGAAAAAACCAAACACGATGTGTGGCAAAAGTTTCTTCATCCGTTATCCCCTCGGGTATGGCCGGTAGCTGCGCGCGAAAATGCTTTGGACGCAGCAAGTTGGCTTACTATGACGGAAGGACGCTGTCTGCGTAAGTTTCCTTGGCCTTGGGCAGGAAAAATTCTGTGGGTAAAAAGAATGCCGCCCAGGTTCGACTGGGCGGCATGGATAGTATATTGATTTTATGAGGATTAAGCAGCGGCCGGTTTACTTTGCAGCTCAGGGATGCGGAGCGCTTGTCCGGGATAGATTTTATCCGGATGGCTCAACATGGGCTTGTTGGCTTCGAAAATCGCCTGGTAGCGGTTTGCATCGCCGTAAAAATGCTTGGCAATTTTGGACAAGGTATCACCGG
>CAYOGS010000120.1:0-6126 GCA_964403435.1 uncultured Rhodospirillales bacterium
GATCAAGACGTTGCAGGCGGAAGGTAAGCAAGTGCGTCTGTTCTGCGCTGGACGCAAGGGCAGGGACTTATTACGGCGCGATTATGCCAGCCTTATCATTGGCACGGTGGACGAAGTCAGTAAGAAGAAGATTGACTTCGCTGACGCCGAGGTCATCGCCCAACGGCTGACGGTGTTGTTGACCGAAGGCAAATATGATGTTTGCTGCATGGTCTATAATCGCTTCAAATCCGTCATTGCCCAGATCGTCACGGTGCAGCAAATCGTCCCGGTTGAGCCGCCAAAAGGCGAAACGAAGCTGGAGGCGGTAGAGCCGCTGATTATTTTCGAACCTGGTGAAGAAGAAATCTTGGAGCAGCTGCTGCCGCAGAATCTCGCTGTTCAGGTGTATGGTGCGCTGCTGGAAAGCCTGGCTGGCGAGATGGGCGCGCGCATGTCTGCGATGGATAACGCCACACGCAACGCCGGAGACATGATCAATCGACTGACACTGCAATATAATCGTAGCCGCCAAGCCTATATCACGAAGGAACTGATTGAAATCATTTCCGGTGCGGAGGCGGTGTGAACATGTCTGGTTGCGCCTACAGTAACAAAATGTGCGCTCTTGTTTGCGGTCTGGTATTGGCGCTGCTGTTGTGGCCGGTCGCTGATGCAGCAGGACGCATGCAAGCGCGTGAAGTCATAGCTGAACGTGTGGCCCCCGAAGCTGCGTTGGACAAAGCTGCGTTGACACGTCGCAGCCAGGAGCATCACACCGCAGGGCGGTATGCGGAAGCTCTGGCCGACCTCAAAAGCAGCTGCAGCCTGGAAACGGATGCGCAAGTCGCCGAACTTTGCCTGGCGGAAGTAGCTGACTACGCCAAAACCTACAATCTGCCGCGCTGAAGTGCACGCGGAACGTTTTACCAACATATGAGTTATCGGGCAGGAGATTGAACAGATGCAAACCCAGAGCTTGAGCCAAGGCCGTGTCACCCAGGTGATGGGCGCTGTGGTTGATGTGCAGTTTGACGGCACGTTGCCGGCGATTTTGAACTGCGTGAAGACGGAAAACGACGGCAAGCCGCTGCTGATGGAAGTGGCGCAGCACTTGGGCGAAGGCAGCGTGCGCTGCATCGCGATGGATACGACCGACGGCATGGTGCGCGGCCAGAAGGTTTCGGATACCGGCGCCCCCATCACCGTGCCGGTAGGACCGGAATTACTCGGACGTATCGTCAACGTCATCGGCGAGCCAATTGATGAGCGTGGTGCTGTCAACGCCAAACAGTCGTTGCCGATTCATCGCGCCGCTCCGGAATTTGTGGAGCAGTCCACCGAGCAGCAGGTGCTGGTCACCGGCATCAAGGTGGTTGACCTGTTGGCACCCTATGCGCGTGGTGGCAAGATCGGTCTGTTCGGAGGCGCCGGTGTGGGCAAGACCGTGCTGATCATGGAACTCATCAACAACGTCGCTAAGGCGCATGGCGGCTTTTCGGTTTTCGCAGGGGTTGGCGAGCGTACGCGCGAAGGTAACGACCTCTACCACGAAATGATGGAATCCGGCGTCATCAAGACCGACGGGCCGGGTTCCAAGGCCGCTTTGGTCTATGGCCAGATGAATGAACCACCCGGCGCGCGCGCGCGCGTGGCATTGACGGGGCTGACGATGGCGGAATATTTCCGCGACGCCGAAGGACAGGATGTGCTGTTCTTCGTGGATAATATCTTTCGCTTCACACAGGCCGGATCAGAAGTTTCGGCGCTGCTCGGGCGTATTCCTTCCGCGGTCGGTTATCAGCCGACGCTGGCGACTGAAATGGGCATGCTGCAGGAGCGGATCACGACGACGAAGAAGGGCTCCATTACTTCAGTGCAGGCGATTTACGTGCCGGCTGACGATTTGACCGACCCGGCTCCCGCCACATCCTTCGCGCATCTTGACGCTACCACGGTGCTGTCGCGTCAAATTGCGGAACTCGGTATTTATCCTGCAGTTGACCCGTTGGATTCCACCAGCCGCATTCTTGACCCGCGCGTCGTGGGTCAGGAGCATTATGAGGTGGCACGCTCCGTACAGAAGGTGCTGCAGACCTATAAATCCTTGCAAGACATTATCGCCATTCTGGGCATGGATGAACTGTCGGAAGAAGACAAGCTCGTCGTGGCACGCGCCCGAAAGATACAGCGCTTCCTCTCGCAACCATTCCACGTAGCTGAAGTCTTCACGGGTTCACCCGGCGTTTTGGTCAAGCTGGAAGACACGATCCGTGGGTTTAAGGCTATCGTGGCAGGCGAATATGACCATCTGCCGGAAGCGGCATTCTATATGATCGGCACTATTGAGGATGCTGTAGCCAAGGCTCAGAAGCTGGCCGAAGCAGCGTGACGATTGCTAAGAAGCTCCTGGCCGCCGGAAATGAAATGACTGGAGAAACGCATGGCCGATCAACTTGCTTTTGAACTGGTGTCTCCTGTCAAAAAGCTACTAAGCAAGGCGGTCAGCCTCGTAACCATGCCGGGCGTCGAGGGCGACTTTGGTGTTTTGCCTGGTCATGCGCCGCTCATTGCCACGTTGCGCCCCGGCGTTATCGAAGTGCAGGAAGCGGACAAGGTGACAGATCGAATTTTCGTGGCCGGCGGTTTTGTTGAAGTGACAGCCACGCGTTGTACCGTTCTTGCACAAGAGGCGATGCCGGTGGCGGAGCTTTCTCGTGCCAAGCTGGAAGAGGCGTTGAAGCAACTCGATGCCGCGTATGCTGTGGCTGAGACCGAGCAGTCACGCCAGAGCCTCGCCGTGCAGAGGTCTGTGTTGCAAGCGAAATGCGAAGCGGCGTCCGTGCATTGAGCATCGAACGCGTCCCACATACACCGTCGGCTCTCGTGTGCAGCATTGCGATTTGCGGCCGGCATCATTGACTAAATTACTGATAAAATTTGATTATTGATTCAGCCCTGCTTTACGGCGACGCGGTATGATTTCGCAGTTGCACAAGTTAGCAATGGGGGAGTCAATGACTGAATTTGACCGTGAACTCAATGACTTATTGGCAAAACGGCTCGAAGACGATGTCAGGGCCACTGCCGCGCTGCAAAAGCATTTTGAAGAGGCGAGAGTCATTTCCGGTGCTTTTCGTGGCAACGGATCTATGGCCGGTAATTGCGGCTATATCAGAGTTGAAGGCTAGCGTCGGAAGTCGTCGCCGATTTTGACGCAAAGGGTACGTTTATTCTGGCTTGTCTTCCTCTGTCTTACGCAGCGTCTCCATCAAGGTTGGATTGAAGCGCACTGGATGTTGGGCGCGTAACGCTGTTTCAAACATATCAAGAACGTCGGCGCGCCAACCTTTCTCTAACTGATTTTTCACGCCGGATTGAGCTTCAGTGTTTTTTGCGGAATCAAAAGCGCCGAAGCCGGATACGCGTACGATGTAATGTTTGTTAGCCTCTGAGCCGATGGCGATTTCTCCAACTTTAAGGCCCAGCACCTCCGGCTGCATCGCGTGCGGCATATCCGGAGAAAGTCCGCCGAGCAGTGATAGGGGCATGCCGACTTTGCCGGATAGCGGCGGGCGCTGGCTTAGTTCTTTGAAGCTTTTTGGCTGCTTGAGCCATTCGGCGCGAATTTTGTCGGCTTGAGCCGCTGCTGCCTTGCGTTGCTCGTTGGCAACCCAGCTTTTGAGGACTTTGTCCTTGATTTCGGTGTAGGGGGGGGGCTGCGACACGAAAATCTTGTCTGTACGCACGACGATGAAGTTGCCACGGTGGTCGTCCAACACTGGGCTGCCTTCGCCTTCATTCAAACCGAAGGCGTTCTGAAGGATGATGCCGTAATTTTGTATCTCGGGCTTTTTGCCGCCTTTATCGAACCCATCACGGTTTAACTGTTCGTGTTTTTCCAACTTGAGTTGAAAATCTGCCGCCAATTCTTCTAGACTCTTGCCGGCATCCAACGCGTCATCAAGCTTATTCGCAAGTTCCTGAATGGCTTCTTGAGCCTTCTCCCGCTGCAGTTTTTGACGCAGCTTATCTTTAACTTCACCCAACTTCGGGGTATAGGCCGGCGTGATTTTGGTGACTTCGATCACATGATAGCCGAAATCGCTTTTGACTGGCTCGTTGATGCTGCCCTGATCGGCTGAGAAGACAGTGGTGTACAGGGCCGGTGGAATATTGGACTCGCTTCGATCCTCGAGTGTCACCACGTCTTTCTTTATAGCATCTGCGGCTTGCTGCAGGCTGTTCTTGCCACGCGCAGCTTTAGCGAGGGCATTGGCCTCATCTTCATTGCTCAGTACCACCTGGCGGATGCTGCGGAGCTCACCACGCGCGAATTCATCCTTATGCTTATCAAAAGCGGCTGCGACTTGTTCGTCGCTAACACTGACGCCGTTTGCCAAATCATCTAGTATTAGCCGAAGCACGCTGAAGCTGCGATACTCAGGGATGGTGAAAAGCTTCGGGTTGTCCTGGTAGTATTTTTCTAGCGTTGCGGCATCTGGCGTTGGCGGTGCCGGCAACATTTCATGCGGCAGGGTAATGATTTCGGTCATAATCTCTTGCCCTTGAGCACGCAGTATTTGATCAAAAAGCGTCTGCGGCGGTGTGGCCAGGGCGCTGAAAATGCCGATACTTTGATTGCGCGCGAAATCATCACGCATGAAATTGATGAATTCGGCTTCCGTCATCTGCATGTTGCGGGTGACGCGTTGAAAGGCTTCCTGGTCAAAACTGCCATCCTTCGCTCGGAGCTCGGGCATATTGGCAAGTTGCGCCAGCACAGCTTTGTTGTCGTAGAGTAGCTCGAAATCTTTCGCTACATGATCGAAGAGGAACCGTCCAGAAATGGTGCGTAACGCTTGATCCAGTAAGCCATTCTTTTTGGCTTTAGCCTCAGTCAAATCAGGCGTCTTGTTCTTGGCTAGATCGAGGACGCGCCTGAATTCACGCTCCAACATCGCGACCGTAACTTGCTGACCTGTGCAGATGGCGGCGTTCGAGCCAAAGAGAATCTTGAGTGGGATATAGACGCCGCCGATGCAGGACACTAGCCGTTGTTGTGGGTTGCCCTTGAACATGTCGCCCACGCCCCAAATGGAGAAGCTGATCACCAGAAAGACCATCAAAACCTTGATGATCCAGGTCTCGGCGGCTCCGCGCATGGCTCTAAGCATGGAAAAAACCCTTGTTTAGTTTTTGTTAAAGATCTATGTCCAAGACTGCAAAATTAGGATAGATGTTGAGGCAAGGTTTTGTCATGATTGTCCGCTTGAAACAACTGCTTTAACGCTCAAAGCCTAGATCGTCTCAACTCGCTAACTTCACTACTTATCGGAAGCGCTTGGCCATGTCACGACGCCGCAAAATTATTGTTGGAAACTGGAAAATGCACGGCCGATTGACTTCCGGCCTCTCACTCACCAACGATTTGGTGCAGCGAGTCAAAGGGCATCGGAGTCTTGCCGCCGACATTGTGGTTTGCCCACCATTTACGCTGCTGTGGCCGGTATCTGAAGTGCTGGTTGATTGCCCCATCAAGTTGGGGGCGCAGGACTGCCACCCCCAGAATCACGGCGCCTACACCGGCGACATTAGTGCCGCCATGCTTATTGACGTGGGCTGCCGCTATGTGATTCTTGGGCATTCAGAGCGCCGCTATGGACACGGGGAAGATTCGTCGCTGGTGGCACGAAAAATTGCGGCGGCACAGCAAGCCGGACTTACTGTTATCCTGTGCGTCGGTGAAACAAAGGCGGAATTTGATAGCGGCAAAAAGACAGAAGCTGTTGAAGCACAGCTGCGCCTATCCCTGCCGGAGAAAGTAACCGCCGCGAACCTGGTGGTGGCTTATGAACCAGTTTGGTCAATTGGCACGGGTGTAACGCCGGAAGTAGCCGATGTCGAAAAGATGCATCGCCATATCCGTAAGGTGCTGGGGCCAGCCGGGGAGGCGGTGCAAGTTGTGTACGGTGGCTCGGTTACGCCCCAACTGGCTGAGACGTATCTGACATCGACGGAGATTGACGGCTTCTTAGTCGGCTCCGTAAGCTTAAATGCCGATGGTTTCTGGGGTGTCTGCGAGAAAGTGCGCGAGTGAGAATTTTAACGATTTTAGTTTGTTCTGAATAAGTTTAAGTTTTGCTC
>CAYOGS010000121.1:0-6073 GCA_964403435.1 uncultured Rhodospirillales bacterium
GTGTGGCACGGTTACGTTCCAACACCGAAATCCCAGCCGCGGCAGGGCTTGGAAGGCGAGCCCGAGATCGGCGGGCCGAACAGGCAACGGCACGTACGCGCCATCGATGCCGTGGCGGTCGAACCAATGACCGTGCAGGCGCGGCGAGAGCGAATGCTTCACCGGCATGCCCATGACGCCGAGCCAAGATGTGGTACCGGAAATCATGATGATTGCTCCTGCGGTCTCTCAGGCGATTGGCTGGATTGCTGAAGCTTGCGGCGCGAGATTAGCATCATGATTTCTGCGGCAGTCTCCTCAATGGAACGGTGGGTGACGTCAATCACCGGACATGCCAGTTTGGTGAATAGGCGGCGCGCCGCCTGGACTTCCTGCCGGACTTTCTCGGGGTCCACATAATCTGCATTCTTGTCGCCATGCAGCAACTTGATACGGGCGAGGCGGATTTCAACCAAAGTGTCGGGTGACTTGGTCAGACCGACAATCAATTTGGTAGAAAATATACCTTGGCGTTCGGCAAGTGCTTGCGGCAAGGGACAATCCGGTACGATAGGGACATTGGCGGCACGGATGCCGCGATTGGCGAGATAAAGGCAGGTCGGGGTTTTAGAGCTGCGTGAGACGCCGAGTATAATAACGTCGGCTTCCTGCAAATGGGCAGCGCTCTGGCCATCATCCAGCGCCATGGCATAATCCATGGCAGCGATGCGTGAGAAATATTCATCGTTCAGCACATGCTGGCGGCCGGGCTGGTGGGTGTGGCGGCGGCCTAGAAATGTATCCAATGCCTGCATGACGGGATCGAGAATCGCCAGGCTTGGAATATCATGCTGACGGCAAAAAGATTCCAGTTCCTGTCGCAATTCGTCGTCAACGAAGGTGTAAAGAACGAGACCAGGCATTTGCTGGATTGCGTCTGTTACTAAGCGCAATTGGCGCGAGGTACGAACGAGGTTCCAGAAATATTCCTGCACTGGAATATTTTCAAACTGCACTAGGCAGGCGCGGGTCACGGCGTTGATGGTTTCGCCGGTCGCGTCGGAGACCAGGTGAATATGGCGGGTCAGAAGCGATGCAGGGTTATTCATAGGGTGAGGTTAGCAAAATGTTGATAAGTGGCCAATGCGGGAAAAGGAGGTAATTTATCCCCGATGTGGTTTTAACTTTCCGGTGCTTGTTCGTCGGTTTGTAAGTTTGGTAGGCTGATGTGAATTATGAGGAGAAGTTGCAGAAAAAATTATACCCGATTCCCACATTTCGGCGCGGCCTTGTAAAACCGAAGCGGCGGATGGCTATACGCAGTATTATACAGGATGGGAAAAAGATAATGGTTTGGGTTAGCTGTTGATGGATTAACTGAGACAATGTTTCCCCGCTATCCCCAGCACCAACCTTTTTCAAATACTTAAAAAGAATCTAATTCTATTGAAGGAAAAAAGAAAATCAGGGTGCATTGCGTTCATGGGGCGGTTATAAGCGGTCATGCGTAAAAAATTGATGAAGGTGATGGGCGGTGAAGCGGAGGCGGTTCCGCCTGTGTGGCTGATGCGACAAGCTGGGCGCTATTTGCCGGAGTATCGGGATTTACGACAGAGAGCTGGAAGTTTTTTGAATTTGTGTTTTCATCCAGAGTGGGCAGCGGCGGTTACGTTACAGCCGGTGGTAAGGTTTGATCTGGATGCGGCGATTATTTTTGCGGATATTTTGCTGATTCCTCAGGCGCTGGGATTTAATCTGCGATTTGAAGATGGCGAAGGACCACAGCTTGATCCGTTGAGGGCGAGTGCGGCGATTGAAGGCAAGACGCTGAGCGATGAATTGGATGCGGTTTATGCAGCGCTGCGGCTGGTGCGGCGTGAGTTGCCGGATGATAAAGTTCTGATCGGGTTTTGCGGCGCACCCTTCACGGTTGCTTGCTATATGGTGGCAGGCGGCGGCAGTAAGGATTTTAATGCGGTAACGGATTATATTCGGCGCGATCGGCAGGATTTTATCCGGATATTGACTCTGCTGGCTGATTATTCGGCACGCTATTTGTGCGAGCAGATTGCGGCTGGAGCCGAGTTGTTGCAGATTTTCGAGAGCTGGGCGGGTTTGATTGCAGCAGAGGATTGGGATGAGTTCGCCTTGGCGCCGGTGCGGCGGATTGTGGATGCCGTGCACGCTGTCTATCCGAACGTGCCGATTATAGGATTCCCGCGCGGTGCAGGGGCGCATTATGCCGGTTATGCGGTAAAGACGGGTGTGCAAGGGCTCGGGATTGACCAGACAGTGCCGGTTGCTGCTATGGCTGCTTTGCAGGACGAGACGGTGGTGCAGGGGAATCTGGCGCCAGAAATTCTGGTAAAAGGGGGGGAGGATTTGGCGCAAGCGGTCAGGGAGATTAAGCAGACTTGCGACGGTAAGCCCTACATCTTTAATCTTGGGCATGGGGTGTTGCCGCAAACGCCGCCCGAACATGTCGCCGAATTGGTGCGGCTGGTGCGAGCAACGTGATGGCCGGAAAGCAGAAGATTGCTGTTGTGCTGTTTAATCTGGGCGGGCCTGATAGCTTGGACGCCGTGCAACCGTTCCTGGAAAACTTGTTCAGCGACCCATGTATTTTACGGGTGCCGGGCTTGATCCGGCCATGGCTGGCGCGGCGCATTGCGCGCAAAAGGACGCCACAGGCACAAGAGATTTACCAACATATGGGCGGCGGGTCGCCGATTTTACCGAATACGCAGGCGCAGGCCGATGCTTTGAGTGCACTGCTGGCGGATTGTGGCTCAGTAAAAGTATTTGTCTGCATGCGATATTGGCACCCACGTGCGGCCGAGGTGGTGCGCGCTGTGGAAGCTTTTGTGCCTGATCAGATCGTGTTGTTGCCGCTGTATCCGCAATACTCCACCACAACCAGCGCTTCTTCAGTTGCCGAATTTTGGGCGGAAGTGCAGGCGTTAGACGGAGATTTGCACCGGCGCTGGCAGGATGATATGCCGGTTAAAACCGTGTGCTGCTATCCGACGCAGCCGGGTTTCATCGCGGCGCAGGGAGAAGCGATTAAAGCTGCTTACATGGAGGCGCGACAATTTGGCAAGCCGCGCCTGCTGCTATCTGCGCATGGGCTGCCAGAAAAAATCGTTAGAGCCGGCGACCCCTATCAATGGCAATGCGAAGCGACGGCGCAGGCGTTGGTAAAGTCGCTCGATATTCTCCAACTTGATTGGATAAATTGCTATCAAAGTCGGGTCGGGCCGCTGAAGTGGATTGGACCTGCGACCGAAGACGAAATTTTGCGTGCCGGGCGCGATAAGGTGCCGGTGGTACTGGCGCCGATCGCGTTTGTCTCAGAACATTCAGAGACTCTGGTTGAGTTGGATATTGAATACCGCCAATTGGCTGAGGCAAAAGGCGTACCCTATTATGTGCGTGTGCCGACGGTCAGCGTGATGACGGATTTCATCGCAGGCTTGGCCGGTCTGGTGCGGGAGGCGTTGGAGGGAGAGAACGGTTTGCAATGTCCCGGCGGTCAAAGACTGTGCCCGAAAGGATTTAAGGGATGTCCGGTGCAGGAACGAAGTAAGGCGGTATAGACCATCGGCGGAAATTTTGTAAAACGTGGTGAGCGGAGCGCTTTCTTTTTGGGGGGCTGGAGTGGACATACAGATGGTCACGCGCTTTAGATTACCGTTCTGGTATGATTTGCACGCGCATTTTCGTCAGGACCTGTTGCTGCCGGCCATGATAGCCGAGCATCGGCGCATGGCATGTGCCGGCGTGGTCGCTATGCCCAATACCAAACCACCGGTAGCCTGTGTACGGATGGTGGACGAAACGGTGACAGCCTGGAGCATCGAGCGTTATCAAGCCATGTTCCGCACTGCCTGGCCGGAGGCCAAGGCGGTTATCGTGCCGCTCTACCTTACAAATGCTGTCACACCAGCGATGATTGCAGACGGGGTGCGCGACGGGTTGTTACAGGCGTGCAAATATTATCCGCCGCACGGCACGACAAATTCCGAACATGGCGCAGCCTTCAAGGCCTATGCTGCGAGCGGAGTGTTTGCAGCCATGGAGGAGCATGGCGTGGTCCTGTGCGTGCATGGCGAGCGGCACGGTCTGCAGGGTGAGGCTTATTTTGGGCGCACAAGCAATGCTGAAGAGATTTTCTACCAAGAAGAAATGCCGTGGCTGATCGCGCATTTTCCGCGGCTGAAAATCGTGTGCGAACATGTGACAACTAAAGTTGCCGCCGATTTTGTCCGACAGAGCGGGCCAAATGTCGTCGCTACCGTGACACCGCAGCATCTGCTTTATACTGTCGGTCATCTGCTACAAGGCTGTAAATATCACCTGTTCTGCTTGCCGGTTGTGAAATATGACGCCGATGTACAGGCTTTGCGGCAGGCAGTGACGAGCAGGGACAACCTAAAATTCTTCGCTGGCACGGACAGCGCGCCGCATACGGTCAAGGCGACGGCTTGCGGCTGCGCCGGGGGCTGCTTCACCGGTGGGATCGCGCCACAGCTTTATGCTGAGGCCTTCACGCAGGCTGGGGTTGATTTAGGGCAGCGAGAAGGGCAAGAGGCTTTTCAGCGGTTCTTGTGCAGCAATGGCGCAGCATTTTATGGGCTGCCGGAGTTGAAAGACTATTTCACGCTGAGTCAGGAACCGCAGGAAACCACTCTTGTCCAGACGCCGGACGGTACCATCACGCCGTTGCCGGTCGGGATGCTGATGCAGCCGTCGGACAAGGCCATGCTGTCCTGGCGGCTTACGCTCGCGGCCGACGTTTGACCGATGTTGCTGGTGTTGGTGGTTCGGTCAGCAGGCGCACGCCGCTCTCGGCAAACATGGCTGCAGCGGCCTGCATGCTGCGCTGATATTTGCGTTTGAGCTTAGGATAGGCCAGCTTGGCGCCGGCCGGCACACAGACCAGCTTGATGCCCGCCTGAATTAAGTCATGCGCGCAAGTGTGGCAGGGATCGAGCGTGGTGTAGAGGCGGCAGTCCTTCAAGTTTTTCAGGCCGTATTTTTGCCATTTGCGCTGCGCGGCTGCTAGTGCGTGCTTTTCCGCGCACATGAACCAAAGACTTTTCTCGCCGTGGCGCAGCCGCGCAGGTGTGAGGTCGATGCTATCCGGTGGGGCGTTCGCACCAGCGCCGAGCAATGTTTGGCCGTCCGGCGTGGTGACGACCGCGCCGACGCGGACGCTGGGGTGGGGGCTGCGCTGCGCTGCGCGCGCCGCCAGGTCCAGCCAGCGCGCATGTAGATGGGATAAATTCTGGGCAGGCGAGCGGCGCGGCAAGGGCTATCCGTGACGATGTCCAAATGGACAGGTCAGACTAAAGAACAAAATTTGCCAAGCCGTTAATGCACTTCTTCCAAAGTCACCGGTTTTTCAGTCACCTGCAAGAGACGCACCGCGTAGGGTGAGGTCAGCACCTGGGTTACCGACTCATCAAAACGGGGACGCTTGATGCGGTAGGTGACGATACGTTTGGCCGCATCTTCCCGGACATCAAGGAATTCCACGCTATAGCCTCCGGTGCGCTTTTGCCCAACAAAGACCGCGACGGCCAAGGTATTGGTGGGCAAGGCGTAAGGTGCGGGCTGGCCGATACGTGTCCAAATTTCTTGCCAGGCTGGCTCTTCCTGAATGACCGCGGTCTGGCGCTCCAGGGCATTGGTGGCGCTGCCCTGCCATAATGGAGCTTCATCTGCCATAACGCAGGCGGGCATGAGCGACAAGAGGGCTGCGAGAAACAGTTTTTTCATGCATCGTATCCCTTGCGTTAAATTGTTTGCTGAGTATCCGATGCTCGACGCTGTAGGTCAAGCTAGGCGCGTGATTCAGACGTAAAAAAGCGCCGCTGGCGCGATGCCAGCGGCGCTGGTAGAGATGGGGCTGATCAGCCCAAGGTCTTGGTTTGGGCAGCGAGCTTGGCCCGGCGGAGGGCGTCTTGCCGCTCATTGCGTGCACGGGCAGCATGATGCACTTCCAAGGAACGCCGCTGCGCCTCTTCAGGCGGTAATTTTGGAACTTTTACTTCCATTGCCCAGCCGCCTTGGGCGACGACCACCGTCGTGG
>CAYOGS010000122.1:0-1119 GCA_964403435.1 uncultured Rhodospirillales bacterium
GGTATCACCCAGTTGGCTATGCACGGCATAGGCAAAGTCCACTGGTGTGGCGCCCCGCGGCAACGCGATGACCGTCCCTTTCGGCGTGAAGCAAAACACCTGATCTTGAAATAGTTCGAGCTTAGTATGTTCGAGAAACTCTTCTGGCTTCTGAGCCTGATCAACCAGGTCGCGTAGTTCGCGCAGCCAACGATATTGCTGCCCCTCGGCACGCTCAGCATCCGATTTATAGGCCCAATGCGCTGCTAACCCTAGCTCAGCGACTTCATGCATCTGCTGCGTGCGAATTTGAATTTCGATGCGCTCACGCTCCGGCCCGATGATACAGGTGTGCAAACTTTGATAATGGTTGGGTTTAGGAGTGGAGATATAATCCTTGAAGCGCCCAGGCACGACCGGATAGCTGCTGTGAATAATGCCGAGTGCCTGATAGCACTGTTCCACATTGTCCACGACCACACGGAAAGCCATGATATCTGACAATTGCTCGAACGTTACGTTCTTGCGCTGCATTTTGCGCCAGATTGAATAGGGTGATTTCTCACGCCCTGATACAGTGGCCGGCACCCCGCCTTTACGGAGTGTTTCCCGCAACGCTACAATGATCTTGCTGACGACGTCGCCACCCTCACTCTTCAAATAACTGAGCCGCGCGGCAATACCGTCGCGGGCATCCTGATTAAGTTCGCCGAACGCTAGGTCCTCCAGTTCAGCCTGAAGTTTTTCAATACCGATGCGTTCGGCCAGAGGCGCATAGATATCGAGTGTTTCGCGCGCGATCCGTTTGCGCTTATCCGGATTCTGCAAGTAATGCAGGGTACGCATATTGTGTAGTCGGTCAGCCAGCTTGACCATCAACACGCGAATGTCTTCTGACATCGCCAGCACTAATTTGCGGAAATTCTCAGCCTGTTTGGCCTGATCGTTCTGAAACTCGATGCGGGAAAGCTTCGTCACGCCGTCGACCAACTTAGCGATGCTGGAGCCAAAGCGCTTTTGAATTTCTTCTAAGGTTGTCAGCGTGTCTTCGACCGTATCGTGCAAGAGCGCCGTGGCGATTGTGGCGGTATCCAGCTTCATTTCGGTGAGAATGCCGGCCACCTCAAGCGGATGCGAGAA
>CAYOGS010000122.1:1129-3768 GCA_964403435.1 uncultured Rhodospirillales bacterium
GGCGCGCTTCTGGCTGCCGTGCTTCTGGACCGTGAAGACATAGGCGCGGTTCAGAAGGTCTTCGTCCACATTCGGATCATAGGCCTTGACGCGCTCCACCAACTCATATTGGCGCATCTGGCGACGCCGCGGTTTGGCGCTCGCCACCGGCACAGTGATCGTTTGTGAGGCGGTCTGTAAAGAGGGGCTAGCGTCTGCGGGCGTCGACATGCCAGATTACGATTCGCCGGGGCCGGGCTTGGCATCCCGAGGGACGCGGCGATTTGAACGCACGGCGGAGAATCTTTTTTTGCCAATTTCTGTCAAAATCGCAAGACGTGCCGGTTCGCTTTTGATGATGCCGCGACGCAGCCAATGTGCGGCCGGCGGTCGGCTAGCATCGTGACTCTCGGTTATAAGGCGCACCATATCGCCGTTTTGAATCTTAGCGTTTATCGCGCTCGGTGAATCCATATCCACTGTTACACCGTTTAGGTCCACGTTGCGCGTAAACATGCCTTTCTTTGCATCCAACGCGAAAACGGCATCCATCAGACTGGCAGAACGCAATTGACGGTGAGGTTGTCCTTCGCGATCAACCATAAAGACTTCACTGGAAGGGGTTTCGCGAACAGACTCCCCGCGATTGAGCCTACTTAAGCTTTGACGGACATACTCAATACGCTCCAGATAATTCCAATGTATTCCTTTACCGGTTTTGTAGCCGCGATGACTGGCGGCGCCGACTTCGGCCTCGTAATCCATCGCCTTGTCACGCACCTGAATTTCAATAGTCTTGCCGACTAATTCGCCCGGCATGGTCATGCCAAAGCGCGGATCAATCTGCCCGCTGGTCTGACCGACGACATGCAGACTTTCGTAGACCTTGGAACCGTCAGAGATATAATCGGCATAGTGCCGCATGTCCGGCTTAAATACGCTCTTCACCACTTCCGCGACGCGATAGCACATACCACGGCTGGCAGATTCCCCGGCCGGGTCGCTAGGAATGACCACGCGAAACGCAAGCAGATCGGTCATGTCATCTATGGAGTATTGGGGATTCTCGGCCTGCTTCTTCTGTAGTTTCTTATGCACGGAGAACGGCTGCTTGAGTCGTCCCTGCACTTCGACATTGACACGTTCATCAGCCGGCTTGCCACGATTCAACGAGTGTTCAACAATATTCTTCAATAGCTTCACGCCAGCCTCAATAATGGCGCCTTCACTCTCATAGCAGCCCTCACCCATCCGGTCTTCGACCTGGCGCTTGATCTCGCGTCGCTCAACCGGCTGCCGGTATTTAAAAATATAGTCGCCAATCTGGTCGGATGCCGCGCCCCAATTGATTGCTTCGGCCAGCGGCTTATACAGCCTTTCGGCAATCGTCAGAATCGCTGCGCCTTCTTTTACATCTCGGTCATTGGCTTTGTGCCAGGTGCGCAGCCGGTTCATGGCTTCAACGGTTTTAATCACCGCGACGCGCGGATTGTCCATCGCCAACGCCATTTCCTGTGCATCAACGAACACCTGATCTGGCAAGCCCGGACGGCTGGCATAAAGGCGTGGCACACGGGAAAAACGTGCGACTTGGTCAGCCAGTTTGAAACCCTGCGTGATGGCCTGGTCACGTTCATAAGTCAGCCGCCCCGCTTCGCTAAGATGTCGGCGCAAAGCGTCGCTCATCGTGCCGGCAGAGTTGGGATCCTTGGCGATAATTTGCTCAAAGAGCGAGGCCAAGATGCTTTCGCTGCGCGTTGGCGTGGTGTCATCCAGACGCAAGGTGGCCACGCCAGTCGCCACCTCAACCGGGTAGGTGCTGGACATATCAGGCAAACGGGCAACATTAAACTGATTTCGCGCCACATGCTTGGCCGCTTCCGTCAACACTGTGTCGGCTTTAACCCTCTGGCAGACTTCGGTGAAGCGCGCCATCGAGGTCGAGCCACGCATACCAGTGATCTCCAGCAAAGCAGAACGCGGAAACCGCGGCCGCAAGGGATCAAATGTTTTCGGCGGCTTTTTTGACAACGATCTATTTCCTGTTGCTGCGGCTTCCTCAGCCTTCTTCTTCAGTCGGCAACTTCGGCGTCTTCAAATTGTGCCTCGCCACCGATCGCGGCTTCCTCATCATCAATATCGGCGATCTCATCGTCCTCGGCGCCCTTATCCTGATCGGCAACCCATTGCTGCTGCTCGCCCACCATTAGGTCGGTCACTTCCTCTTCAGGCTTGTCCGGTTCCACACGATGCTGCAGTCCCTTGACCAGCTGCTCCTGCAATGCTGGTAAGCTTAAGCGCTCTTCCGCAATCTCTCGCAATGCAACAACCGGATTTTTGTCGCGGTCACGCTCAACCTGCAACACACTGCCTGCCGCGATTTCACGCGCCCGCTGGGCTGCATACAATACTAAGTCAAATCGGTTCGGTACTTGAACGATGCAATCTTCAACTGTAACCCGTGCCATGAACCATCCTTATGTGTTGTGAACAGTGCCAGCTTGACTACCATAGGCACCAAGTTCTATGCAGTAAGCAAATGACACAGCATTTGCAAATTAAGTTTAACACGAACAATTCCATTACCAAGAGACGAATTGTTTTCAACAGGATAGCTGGAACACCACAACGCCAGAAAATTATGAATGACCGTATCACAA
>CAYOGS010000122.1:3778-6021 GCA_964403435.1 uncultured Rhodospirillales bacterium
ATATTTTATAAAGAAGAGCGCATGGCCGTGTTTATTGACGGCGCGAATCTGTATGCTGCAGCGCGGGGATTGGGCTTTGATATTGATTATCGTCGTCTACTTGAGCTTTTCGCCAACAAGGCGCGTCTTATCCGTGCCTTCTACTATACCGCTTTAGTTGAAAATGAAGAATATTCACCAATCCGCCCTCTGGTGGATTGGTTAGATTATAACGGTTACTCAATGGTAACCAAGCCAACCAAAGAATTTACCGATGCCTTCGGTCGGCGCAAAATCAAAGGCAATATGGATATAGAACTAGCGATTGACGTGATGGAAATGTCCGATCGCGTCGAGCATATCATGATCTTCTCGGGTGATGGCGATTTCCGCCGCCTGGTTGAAGCCGTGCAGCGCAAAGGTGTACGCGTCAGCGTCGTTAGCACCATGCGAAGCCAGCCCCCGATGGTTGCAGATGAGTTGCGTCGTCAGGCCGATAATTTTATCGAGTTGCAAGATATCGCGCCGATGATCTCACGTACACGCGATTCTGGTTCCGCCAGCCAGCCGAATACCGCGTCCGCGCAAATGAAGGAAGCGGCACAAAACTTGGCTCAAACTCAGCAAGAAATCGAAGATGTTGCTTAAATAGTACTGGTTTGCAGTGAAGTCTGAAACGGCAAACGGATGGTGAATTGCGTCCCGGCATAAATTTCTGAGTTGACCTTAACTGATCCACCCAGTTGCTGCACTTCAGCGAGTACGACTTCTAAGCCGACACCACGCCCAGAAATTTCGGTCACGCCGTCACGCGTGGAAACTCCGGAGCCAAAAATGCGTTGGATGATGACACTATCGTCCTCGAAACGCCATGCGCCCTCTGGGTCGGAAAGAGCAAACTTCTGGCGCAATCGGTTGGGATCAATGCCTGCGCCATCATCGGTGATAATAATTGTGAGCCACCCCTGCTCTGAAGTAACACTGACGCTGATCTGACCGGCTGCATCCTTATGGCGCGCCATGCGCGTGACGGGCGGTTCGATACCGTGGTCAATAATATTGCGGCTAATGTGCGTGAGCGAAAAGAAAAAGTTCTTTAGTGGCCGAGCCAGGATTTTTATATCGCCACCGCTAAACTGCAACGGTTTCAGGTTTTTATCCATGACCTGCGCTAACTCGATAAGCTCACGCTCAAAACCTAAAAAGCAACTGCGGATCGGCTGCGACGCAATGTTACGACAGTAATCGGCGATCAATTCTTGCTTGACCCCTGATTGGCCCAAGGTCATCGCGAATGCATAAATATCATCTTCGGGCACTTCATAAATGGCACCGCGTTGCTCTTCCTCAACACCAATCAACGCACGCACTTCCATCAGCACACGTCCAAATTCTGCTGCGATGGCATCATGCGTGGTCGCCAACAACAACAACAGGTCGGTATCGGTTTCCGGTGGCTCATTACGTATGCGGCTCTCGACTTCGTGGATAAGGGCGCCGAGCTTGATCAATTCGAAATGCCGGACGGCAGCTTTCAAGGTATGCAGCTGACGCATCAACAGCGGCAAATCTCTCAAGCTAATATCGCCGCGATCAGCCAGCGCTATGAATTCGCGGATATGACTTATCGTCGTGATGAACTGGTTACGTTCCTTGAAGATCCGGCAAATCATATTGGCGAAATTCTGCCGCTCTTCCGCCAATTTTTGTGCCGCCGTCTATTCCGTGCGGTCGGTGATGATGACGACGACATTTGTCAGAACATTCTGGACGTTACGGATTGGCTTATAGGACAAGGCAATATTTCGTCCGCTGGCATGAGCGAAAGTCTGCGGTAAGAACCGGACGGCGTCATCAAAGCCCAGAGCATGTGTGGGATCGAACAACACCTCAAGCCATCCCCGGAAATCTTCACGCGACTGAGGAGGCACATGCAGAACATCAGCGATATTTCTCTCTGCGGGCACAGTCTGCAACATATCAATACAAGCCTGGGAATAGACTTGACCGCAGACCCCGCTATGGTCAAAAGACAAAAACCCTTGACCGAGCGAGTTTACGAGCACTTCGGTCAGCCGCGCATTCTGCAAAATGTGCCGATGCACATGGACGTTGATGGCCGACAAGCCGATGATGCCGCCGAATGCCGCTAGCCCCATAATGATAGCGGAGCCGGTCTGCGTAACTGGCGCCTTGCCAAGCACAGGCAGCAGCACCGCGGCGTAGGTGGTGGGGTCGCTCGGCGCGACACCCCACAGGAACGA
>CAYOGS010000123.1:0-2424 GCA_964403435.1 uncultured Rhodospirillales bacterium
GACTTGGATTGGCCTGTGTTGATGCTGTTTAAAGAAGGGTCGGATGGAGTATAACTCAGCAAGGCAATAAAGCTGAGCAGCGTGATAAGGAACAAGCCTAACCCGGTTAACATACGTATATGCTGGCTAAGTGCGGCACGCACCACTTCAGGCAGCCAGGGCAGCCGCTGGCTGTTTTTCTTGGGCACACGCGGAGTGTAGGCGCGTGCAGCTGAAGATCGGCTGATACTCATCGTCGGACAGTAGTTTCACTCAAGAATCAAGGGCAACTTCAGCGCATGGTAGCCTGGAGCTGCCGAAAAATAAATTCAATAAATCAGAGGGTTCCGCGTTGCGCAGCTGCTTGGCGCCGCTGTGACTGCGGTTGCGTTTTCACGGCGCGAGCAAAGCTCGGTACCGCCCGCTTGGTGGGTAATGGCGCGGGAAGAGGTTGCACTTGCAGGATTTTTTCTGATTGTCCGCCGGGTAGCAGTACAGCACATATCAGTGACCCAAGGCCTTCTTTACAGTCCAATGTCAGCGTGGCGCTATCAGCATGGAAGCCGAGCGCAGCGAAATCTCGGCCACGAATCACACGCTCATAACCTTGCACCGGCGCGACAATTCTACCAAATCCACTAGTGGCAGACCAAAGAGCATCCCCCTGATGCAAGAGGACACGTTGCGGGTCATAACCACAGGGCACGAACAGCAGCCGAGCCTGCCCGCGCGTATAAGCTGCACGGCGCATCTGGCACATCATGGGCTCGTGACCCGGGCGGGCACGTTGCGCTTCGCGCAATTGCTGCGCCCAGCGGCTCAACGCCGGCAGTCCGGAACGTGCTGCACGTTCGCCAACACGGTGGTCAAGTCCATACGCCGTCAAATAATGATCCGCGCCTTCATCAAGCAGACGCTGTAGCGCCTTTTCTGGCTCTTGTTCAAAGGCTATGCGGGTCAGTCTTTGCCAAGCCTCTTCGTGCACACCACGCAAATAAACAAAATCTCCAGCCTCCATGCCGGGTTTCATCATCAACATAGTACGGAAGAGCAGCATTTCGTTAAGCGCGGCTAGTCCGGTGGCGCGATGTACATAGTCTCCCATATAGACGATGCGGTCACCGGGCACGACATTATCGAGCAGGTTATCATGCAGATGGCGCAGCCGGGTGGCATCGCCATTCATTGCGCCGATGGCATAAATGCGCCGCGGCATGCCCATGTCTGAGAATTTATCGTCGCCGCGAAACAAAGCTAAGCCCCATGCCTGTTTGATTCGTGATGTGAATGTTGACGCAGTCTATACAGCTGCAGCGCGTCTGCAATGATTCGAGTCAGTGACGATCATAGTGCGCACACTTTTTATCCGCGCGCTGCGTTATCGCGGTTCGCGACGCGGTAAGCGGTTGCGACGCGGGAATGACGGAAGTGTCGGAACGAAAATCAGATCGGACTGCGCAATGAGTTTGTTGGCTTCATTGCCGTAGAGTTCCGGTCGCAGTGCCAGAGTGTCATGGCGTATCGCGTAACAAGGCATACCCTCGGCTTGCGCGTTGCCGATGAGTCGATGCACATCGACGAGGTCATAGGCAGTGCCATAACAAGATTGCTGGTTTATGACACTCAGCGGCACCACTCTACCATTCTGGGAAGGTAGAGTCGGGTCACCGTAGGTGTTGCGATATTCAGGCCAGGTTCGATTAAAAAACTGGATCGCCGCTTCGCTGGTAGCGTGCAGTGTTATGAGCCTGCCTTGGGCACGCTCATGAGCCGTCGCTTTTGAGAGAACATCAAACGCTAATCCATAGGCTGTCTGTTCCGCCATCGCCCATTCCTTCGTCGTGAGCCATTACCACATAATATCAACGCAAACAAAAAGGGCGGGATTGATCAATCCCGCCCTTCCGAGGAGTCACATAGATTCAAGCAGCCTTTTTCAGGCGTTCCTTGGTCATAACAGCTTCAATCTTCTCAGCCGCCTTGCCATGATCAATTCTCTCAACCGCCGCCAATTCGCGCGCCAGCCGCTCCAGTGCCGCCTGGTAAATCTGGCGTTCACTATAGCTTTGCTCCGGCTGCTCGGTACCGCGATGCAGATCGCGCACCACTTCGGCAATGGAGACCGGATCACCAGAATTAATCTTTGCCTCATATTCCTGGGCACGCCGGCTCCACATCACGCGGCGAATGCGGGCACGACCTTGCAGCGTGGTGATGGCATCCTTAATTCGATCCTTGGAACTCAGGCGACGCAAACCGGCAGTCTTAGCTTTACCGACCGGCACTTTCAGGCGCATCCTGTCCTGCTCGAACAATATCGAATAGAGCGTAACGCTAGCTTCGCCGTGGCTGAAATTTTCTATGCCTTCCACCCGGCCAACACCGTGCACCGGATAGACCACAAAATCGCCCTTCTTGAACTCGAGCTTTTCATTTTTCTCAGCC
>CAYOGS010000123.1:2434-6018 GCA_964403435.1 uncultured Rhodospirillales bacterium
CCCCCATACACCGCGACAGTGACAAGCACCGTCTGTTGAACTTGTGATAATGGTTAAAAACGCTAATGCCGCAGGTACGCCCACCTGACGCTACACGCACAAAACTTAACCACAGCAGAACCTAACACGGAAAGCGGAATTTTGCAAAACTTTCCATGGGTTAAAATGATTTCATCACCTTGAGAAGTGTCATAATTGCGCCACAACTCTTAACTATGCTGCACTGCAGTGCGCGCAATAATATTAATCATCCAGCCTTGTCGCTGAAATATTTGGCAAATTTGTCGGCAACACCCTTCCATTCATCGGCATCAGTCGGGGCCGGCTTTTTACGCGTAATATTCGGCCACTGCGCCGAATGTTCACGGTTCATTTCTAGCCACTTGGCGGCCAGCTCGTTCGTGTCCGAAATAATAGCCTCGGCCGGGCACTCTGGTTCGCATACGCCGCAGTCAATGCATTCGTCCGGGTTGATGACGAGCATGTTCTCGCCTTCATAGAAGCAATCAACAGGGCATACTTCCACACAATCCGTATATTTGCAGCGGATGCAGGCTTCCGTCACGACATAGGGCATGGCGTTTCTCCAAAATAACTGTGACGGTTTAATGTCTTAGCCTTCAGAACGCAAGCCCTATGCCTGGTCTTGGAATTCGTCTAAAGTTTTTCGCATCAGTTCTCGGGAGGCTAGCATGACATCACGTCTGGAAAAGCTTTGCATCGAAAAAGGCTTGAAGATGACCGAGCAGCGCCGCGTGATCAGCAGGGTACTGTCCGAATCGCAAGACCACCCGGATGTTGAGGAGGTGTATCGGCGCGCCTCCGCGCTGGATAAGCGCATAAGCATTGCGACGGTCTATCGCACCATGCGCCTGTTGGAGGAAGCCAGTGTCATTGATAGGCTCGATTTCGGAGACGGGCGGGCAAGATATGAAGAATGCCGGGATGACCATCACCACCACCTAATTGACGTCAACACCGGTGAGGTCATCGAATTCAAGGACGAAGCCTTGGAACGTATGAAGGAAAAGATAGCAGCCAGCATGGGTTATGATCTAATTGGTCACCGTTTGGAGCTTTATGGTGTTAAGAAGGGTGGCAATAAAAAATCATGACTGCCCGCAAGATGCGCGATCTGGCTGCCGAGGAACGGCAGCAGAAAATTTGTGTCGCAGACTGTTGCGTGGGCGCGGTACGCCGCAGCTATACGGAGATGTGCTCAGCCGGCCAGCCGGAAACGGCAGCTTTCGAAACCGCGCTTGCCGTCTTCAAATGGCATCACCCAGAAGTTAGTGCTGACAGCGCCCGTACCCTCGTGCGCGGCTGGGTGATTGAACCGAATGGCAACTTGCACTAAGCATAGACGCAATTCATCTCACCATGAGTAACGCGACGAGCTACATGCCCGCGTCTCATTCAGCTTCAACAAATGCTTGGAGCGAAGATCCTATTCGGTCGTAATTGACTGATGTCAGTATCAGCCTTAAAGCCAAATTCTTTTGCATCAGAACTGACTTCCAGGGCATCGAGAAATTCGGTGACAAACTTTTCTGATTAACCCCATTGACGTGAACCGTTCGGTGCATTGCCAAGATCAACGAGTTTGTAAAACTCTGATGATTAAACTCGAACAGTGCGCTCTGCAAAATCCATGAGAGGACCACAATGTTTGTTATGCTTACAAAATATATCAATCGGAATTTTGAGTAGGATGAGATTCGTCATGTCCTAACAGTATGGTGGAGCCTCTACTCCACATGGAAGTGGTCAAGGAAAAACAAATTCACGATCACCAATATTGTAAGACATCAATCTCGGATGGAACCGCTCGATTATCAAGCACGCAATACTATAACTTGCGCCGTAGGCGGCAAGGGGCGGTTGGCGATGGCGTCAATTGTGGTGCCGATGGCTTGCTGGATGGGCGGGAGGTTACGGTTGAACAGCTTGCCTGCTTCGCTGCTGAAACCTTCGCGCAGTAGGCTTTGCACGCGTTTCGCCTGCTCTTGCGCGGCGTGGGGTGCTGTTTGCGCTATGGTTTGCAATTGGTGCGTTTCCACTTTGGCCTGCGCAACGGTCAGCCCGAAAGCCAATACCCGAGCATCGGCCTGCAGTTTACCATCACCGGTCATAAAGGTTGGATCAATGTCCTTTGCTAGCGGATGCCCCGGCGCCAACCCCTGACTAATGGCCGCCAGATGCAGCCGACCAATCGCCTGCGCCCCAAAGGGACGGGCAAGATGACCGCTAAGCGTGACAAGCACTTGCGTGTTGATAAGCTGCTGGCGGGTCGTCATATCCCTAGGTGGTGCTTCGATGATCAGCGCAGTATCTTCTGCCATCCTGTCGCGGCGCAAGCCCTGCAATGTCGCTTGCTGCACGGCATGGAGCTCGCGGCGTTCTGCGGCGTCGCGCAAGTGACTGGCATTAATATCATAAATACGCTGCGTGCGCTCTTCCGCCAGCCTCGAGGCGTGCGCTTCATCTACCATCGCGCGCAGGCGGCTGAGAAGTCCAGGCCGAGCCCGGCGGCGAGCCCGACCTTCCGCCATCTTGCGTTCTTGCTGTGTCTTATTCAGGTCGGCGGATTGAACCAGGTGACGCTCCGTTGCAGCCCGCATCTGGTCGGCCACGTTGTTGTCACCTTGACGTTCCGTGTTGGCAGGCACGACAATGCCTGCCACCTCGCGCTTATCTAACTCACCGGCGATGGCGAAACCCTGGCGCGCCGTGGGGTCTGCCAGGGAAACGCCGTTGCTAGTCATGGCGCGTTGCCACCAAGTTTTGAGGCCGTAACGGGCTGCGGTTTGGTATTCCTTGACGATGTCGGGGGAGATATCGCGCTGCGCTAAATCGGGTTTTGCTAAAAATTTGAGCACGGCTTGTCTCTTGCGCGTTTATCTACCCTCATTTGGCCGTATCGTGTGGCCGCAAGCAATATGAATAAATAGTTGCGGCCGCCGGAGATGCTGGTATCGGCCTAATTCTTCATGATTTGCATCTCGATGGGGCCTTCCGCGCGCCCATGGATGAATTGGTCAACATAAGGATTCCCCGAAATGTCCACGCGGTCGCGCGGCCCCTGCCAGATGATCCTGCCTTGATAAATCATGGCGATGCGATCAGCGATCTTGCGGGCGCTGGCCATGTCGTGGGTAATAGAAAGGGCTGTGGCACCCAATTCGCGCACGCATTTGATGATGAGATCATTGATGACATCAGCCATGATAGGATCAAGGCCGGTGGTCGGCTCGTCGAAGAAAATAATCTCCGGCTCGGCGGCAATGGCGCGCGCCAAAGCCACGCGTTTCTGCATGCCGCCTGAGAGTTCGGCTGGATACAGCATAGCCACATCCGGCGCCAGCCCCACCGCCGCCAGTTTTTCTACGGCCTTTTCCAGCGCCTGACGTCGCGAAATGCGCTGCAACTGGAAGAGTTTGAAGGCCACATTTTCCCATACTGGTAACGAATCAAACAACGCGCCGCCTTGGAATAACATACCGAATTTAGCCATATGTTGGTCGAGCGCCTGACCACGGATGTTGGTGGTATCTTCGCCGTCAACTTCAATGCGGCCACTGTCG
>CAYOGS010000124.1:0-2979 GCA_964403435.1 uncultured Rhodospirillales bacterium
AGGCCAGACGGTGATTCACGGCATTTTGGAAGGCGAAGATGTATTGAACACGGCCAGTGCCATGCGCGCATTGGGGGCACAGATCACCAAACGTCCGGATGGTGCCTGGGAAGTCACCGGTGTGGGCGTGGGCAAGTTCCAGGAACCGGCGGAAACGCTGGAGATGGGCAATAGCGGCACTTCGACCCGACTACTGATGGGGTTGCTTGCGACGCAGGCGATTACCTGCAAATTTGACGGCGATGCCAGCTTGCGTAAGCGTCCTATGGGGCGCGTGATGGATCCCCTGGTGACAATGGGCGCCAATTTCATGAGCCGAGATGGCGGTAAGCTGCCGATTACCATGATGGGCGCGGCACGGCCGCAACCCATCACATACCGTTTGCCGGTCGCTTCGGCACAGGTCAAATCTGCTATCCTGTTAGCGGCGCTCAACACGCCGGGCGATACGGTCGTGATTGAACCCATCCCCACACGTGATCATTCTGAAATCATGCTCCGTCAATTCGGCGCCGCGCTGGATATTTGGACAGAGGCTGACGGCGCACAGCGTATTACACTGCACGGGCAGGCGGTTTTGCAAGGACAGCAAGTGCATGTTCCGGCCGACCCAAGTTCCGCCGCGTTTCCGATGGTGGCGGCGCTGCTGTGCCCGGGGTCAGAGCTGCTCTTGAGCCAGGTTGGCACCAATCCGCGCCGTACCGGCCTTATCAAGACGTTGCAGGAGATGGGCGCGTCCCTGCAAATACTTCCGGCAGCAGCGGCTGGTGAGGCGCGTGCCGAAATTATCGTTAAAGCCGGAGCATTGACTGCTGTTGACGTGCCAGGAGATCGCGCGCCCAGCATGATTGACGAATATCCGATATTAGCGATTGCTGCAGCTTGCGCCAGCGGAACTAGCCGGATGCGTGGCCTCGGCGAGTTGCGCGTCAAGGAAAGCGACCGTCTGGCCATGATGGCGCAAGGGCTGCAAGCGGCCGGTGTTCGGGTCGAGATTGAGGGTGACGATTTAATTATCCATGGCACCGGCAGGCCACCACGCGGCGGTTGCATGGTCGCGACTGCGATGGATCACCGCATAGCTATGAGCTTTCTGGTGCTGGGCATGGCTGCGGATGAGCCGATCAGCATTGATGATGGTAGCTTCATTGACACGAGTTTTCCTGGATTCATCGCCTTAATGAACAGCGCTGGAGCCGCGATTTCAAGCTAACCCTTATTGCCGTATGGCGCGCATATCAATGCGGAGAGCGCCGAGGTCACCACGCGACTTGTTGTTGCTATCAACTGGTGCCATGCCAAAATCGCTGCACAGGAAGTTGATATTCAGCGACATGCCGATCGAGCCTTTTTCTCCGAAAAGAATATTGCCACCGTCGACGAAATGCAGCCGCGCTTGAATTTTTACTGGCCCGGTGATCCCGCGCAGAGTCATATAGCCTTCAAGTGTTGTCGTGTGGTCGGCACCAAAGGTTGCCGGCTGAGTACTAAAAAGGACAATTTCCTCAAACTCGTTGATGCTCAAAGCCGTGCGGGCGATCAAAATCCAGGTCAAGTCCTTGTCAGGTGACGAAACGATGCCAGCAGCAATGGAGGCTCGTAGATTGGTGATCGTCCGCTTTTCCTTGTTGAAATGGAATGCGGAGGTAGCATTGGAGAAACGAGCAAATGCATTGGTATTGAGGTTGATGTAGTCTTGGCTGAATTTGTCACTGTAACTGATCTGCAACCCGGAACTGATATTGGTGGGCGGCGCATAATAGGATTCAGTATCGGCGGCCGCAGCCGACGCCCAGCCACTCCCAAGTGAGATACTTAGGCAGAAAATAATGGTCAGTTTGCAGATATGGGTGAGAGAATTCGTGCCAGAAAACATGCGTCATTTCTCCGCGCGATTAAGATACGAGGCTGACACGATAATCTTCGATAACCTGATTGGCCAGCAGCTTGTCTGCCATTGCCGCGGCTTGCGATTTGGCAGCGGAACTGTCTGTTGTGGCCAAGTCAATCTCGATGGTTTTGCCAACCCGAACATCCGTCACGCCGTCAAATCCCAAACCTTGCAGCGCATGCGCCACAGCTTTGCCTTGCGGATCCAAGACGCCTGCTTTCAGCGCCACATCAACACGCACCTTCATAGTTTATCTTCCGTTTCTGTCTTTTTGATGTTTTTCTCGTTCTGACCTTGCTCCGGCATGATGCCGAGGCGGCGGGCAACTTCCTGATAAGCTTCTTCCACTTTACCCAGATCTTGTCGGAAACGATCTTTGTCCAATTTTTCATTGGATTTGACATCCCACAAACGACAATTGTCGGGACTAATTTCGTCTGCCAGGATAATCCGCATTTCGTCATTATCCCAGACGCGGCCAAATTCAAGCTTGAAATCTACCAGCCGTAAGCCGATGCCCAGAAAGAGACCAGAGAGATAGTCGTTGATCCGCAGCGACAAAGCCATGATCTCGTCAAGTTCTTGCGCCGCCGCCCAGCCGAAGGCCGTAATGTGTTCTTCCGAGACCATCGGGTCGTTGAGCTGGTCATTCTTGTAATAAAATTCCACAATGGAGCGGGGCAGGTTTGTGCCTTCCGGAATGCCGAAGCGCCGGCTCAGGGACCCCGCTGCCGTATTCCGTACCACGACTTCAATCGGAATAATCTCAACCTGGCGAATGAGTTGTTCACGCATATTCAGACGGCGGACGAAATGCGTGGGCACTCCAATCTCGCCCAGCTTCACCATTAAGTACTCGGAGATGCGATTGTTGAGCACTCCTTTACCTGTGATGGTACCACGTTTCGCGCCGTTGCCGGCCGTAGCGTCGTCCTTAAAGTATTGTACAAGGGTGCCTGGCTCTGGTCCTTCGAACAGAACTTTAGCTTTGCCTTCGTAGATTCGGCGGCGTCGCGTCAAACGGAAGCTCATTTTTGCCAGCAATATCAAGGGAAGATATGCAAAGGCGCCCGCCATTGCTTTCAATT
>CAYOGS010000124.1:2989-6013 GCA_964403435.1 uncultured Rhodospirillales bacterium
AAAATAGCACTGACCGAGGGGGGGTGCAACCCTTCGGCAAAATATACTCCAAACCACAAAGCACTTGGATTCAAAGGCTTGTTTGGTTAAACAAAACGGCCATCAGGCAGAAAACGAACTGGGAGCATACCATGGCAACGTTGGAAGACCGGGAAAGCGCCTTTGAAAACAAGTTTGCCCATGATCAGGATTTGCGTTTTCGGGTCGAGGCGCGGCGCACCAAATTGTTGGGACATTGGGCTGCCGGCGTTATGGGGGTGAGCGGCGACGCGGCCGAAACCTATGCCAAAAGTCTGGTCGCCGCCGATATGGCCGAGGCTGGGTCGGACGATGTGCGCCGTAAACTGGTGGCTGATTTGGCGGCCAAAGGAATCACGCCGGAATCCGTTCAGCTCGATAAGAAAATGGCAGAGTTACTGGAAGTCGCCAAAACGCAAATCATGGCGGGTTAGGCTGTGACAGCCCGCCGCTTGCGCGGCGATGGCCGTTCGGCTAAAAACCCCCCGCACTCTTTGCAAGGAACTCTTGAATGAACGAAGCCGTCACGCCCGCAATCGTTACGGACGCCGTGATTGTCGGCGCGGGGCCAGTTGGGTTGTTTGCGGTTTTTGAGCTTGGCCTCAATGATATCAAGTGCCATTTGGTTGATATTCTCGACAAGCCCGGTGGCCAATGCGCGGAGTTGTATCCGGAAAAACCAATCTATGACATTCCGGCCGTGCCCGTCTGCACAGGACAAGAACTGACCGACCGGTTACTTGAGCAAATCAAGCCCTTCAACCCGGTTTTTCATTTCGGCCAGATGGCGGAAAGCCTGCAACAGACGTCGGAAGGCCTCTGGAGGCTGACCACGGACAAAGGCACAGTGATTGAGGCTAAGATCGTTGTGATTGCTGCTGGCGGTGGCAGTTTCGTGCCCAAGAAACCGCCCATCAAAAATATTGAAGCCTTTGAAAACCGCTCTGTGTTCTATGCCGTCCGGAAGATGGAGTTGTTTCGCGGCAAACAGGTCATAATCGCTGGCGGCGGAGACAGCGCGCTGGATTGGGCGATCAATCTCCAGCCCTTGGCGGAGTCCTTGACCCTGGTGCATCGCCGCGACGAATTCCGGGCAGCACCGGATAGTGTGGCCAAAATGCGCGCCCTGGTGGCAGCAGGTAAGATGTATCTGAAGATCGCGCAAATTCTTGATGTGAAGGGAACAGACGGCCAGATTGCTGCCGTCACCGTGAAGGATGATGCGGGGGCTACTACCGACCTACCTTGCAATGCGATGCTGGCTTTTTACGGGCTGACGATGAAGCTAGGGCCAGTCGCCAGCTTCGGCGTCAATCTGCACGAGAATTTGATTCCGGTGAACACGGCGGATTTTGAGACTAACGTGCCGCGCATCTTCGCCATCGGCGATATCAACAATTATCCGGGCAAATTGAAACTCATCCTTTCCGGCTTTCACGAGGCAGCATTGATGGCCAAAAAAGCCTTTGCCTACGTTTATCCTGACCGGCGTTATCGTTTTCAGTACACGACCAGTAGCAGTGATTTGCAGGGCAAGCTGGGAGTAAAGGAAGAAGTGACTTAGTGGACGACGTATATAATGACACGGAGATGGTAATGCATATTGTGGTGACAGATCCGACAGGCAAGGAACATCAGCTGCCGGCAGTGGAAGAATGGAGTCTGATGGAAATTATTCGGGAAGGCGGCTTGCCTATCTTGGCGCAATGCGGCGGATCCTGCGCCTGTGCCACTTGCCATGTCTATGTTGACCCTGCCTGGAAGTCGAAGCTGCCGGAGCCGAACGAAGAAGAAGTCGGCATGCTGGACGGTGCCTTCGAAGTGAATGAAGATTCCAGATTATCCTGCCAAGTCACGTTTACTG
Source organism: uncultured Rhodospirillales bacterium (assembly GCA_964403435.1). Classification (GTDB taxonomy): domain Bacteria; phylum Pseudomonadota; class Alphaproteobacteria; order UBA9219; family RFNS01; genus JAGOHT01. The sequence goes on from CAYOGS010000124.1 coordinate 4,872, forward strand.
AAAAACTAAACGGAATGAAGATCAAGCTGGCGCCGGGGTCGGTATAACGTGGCCTTCAACCGCTCAGCCGAGAGCCTGGATTTGTTTGTAGCCAATTGCGTTGGACTTTGAACGTATTGTGATCATTTTCTACGTTGCAAGTGAAAAAGTAAATTCCTTGCTCCGTATTGTCGTTGAACGTAGCAAGACACATTACTACACCAAGGCGGGCAGGTGGTCCTTGTATCATGTGATCACGGGAGCGAATACTTTTTGTGGCAATATCTTTTTAGCCGCGGCTACGAATTTCCATGTGTGAAGTTTTGGAAAGCCACCAGAAGCAAAAATTTGCCAAGGGTGAATACGACTTTACGGCTGCAAGAAATATGGCCACTTCCCTAATCCTCTCAGCAGCTTCAGTGACCTTGCCGATGCCGACACCGGCGTAAAGAGTGGGCCCCAATGAATATGCTTCCTTTGGCGACTTGTCCGCCAATGCAGTATTGTGGTGTCATAAAGTGCAAATGAATGGTTGAAGGAACAGCTCAATTCCCCGGGTCCAAGCACCCCACCGGATGATAAGCATCCACCTCCAAGCATTGATCCGCTTAAGCTCCCATGGGCTCATCAGTACGGAGAATGTAGAGAGAATGACAAGAAAGGAAACACACATCTCAAAAGATGATGTCTGGCGTTCTGCCGCCAGTGTGTTTGCCTTGATGTCTACTCAGACAATATATATGCCTATTGCCTTTGGCGGCGTATTGTTTTTGGCGATCTGTATTGGAGCATTAGCTGATGTTTCTGTGGATATTAGAAGCGCGGCTAATGGACTGTTAGCTGGTGTTTTTCTCCTCTTTGTTTCTCGCGTGGTTTTGTTTTCAATAAACCTTCGACACTTCTACCAGTTAGTTGCGAATACTGTTCCAGATGGAAAAATTGAGTACGCCTTTGACCAACAACAATGCACTGTGGTTTCAGGAGGCTCAACTCGGTCATATCCGTGGTCCGATGGCATCGCCTTGATTACGGCGCTAGGGATCATCTGTATTGAGCTAGACGGCGACTATGGAGCACGACGTTTCCCCGGTGTGTTTCTCCAAAGGGAAGGTTCTAAATCAGTACCTCCTGAATTGAGCTTTCCCCTCGTGTGGTATATGCCC
>CAYOGS010000125.1:0-5955 GCA_964403435.1 uncultured Rhodospirillales bacterium
CTACTGGATTACCGAGTGCAAGAAAAAAAACGACAATCGCAACTACAACCTTAAAGACCAAAATTGGATGCGATCGCGATAACACTAGGCAGTTTTAGCGGCCGTAGCTGGGGCGGCAGCAGGGGGCTTGTCGCCTTCAGCGCCAGCGGCGGGATCACGCAGCACATAGCCGCGACCCCATACGGTTTCGATGTAATTGTCGCCACTGGTCGCTTGAGCCAGTTTTTTCCGCAGCTTGCAGACAAAGACGTCAATGATCTTCAATTCCGGCTCGTCCATGCCACCGTAGAGATGGTTTAGGAACATTTCCTTAGTCAGCGTCGTGCCCTTGCGCAGGGAGAGCAATTCCAGAATGCCGTATTCCTTGCCGGTCAAGTGCAGCGGCGCGCTGTCCACTTCCACCGTGCGAGTGTCGAGGTTGACGGTCAGTCGGCCGGTGCGGATCACGCTGTCCGAATGGCCTTTGCTGCGACGGATAATGGCATGGATTCGCGCCACCAGCTCGCGCCGGTCGAAGGGTTTGGTGAGGTAGTCATCGGCGCCGAAGCCGAGACCCTTAATCTTGTTATCCAACTCACTGAGGCCGGAGAGGATGAGGATAGGCGTGGAGACGCGCGCCGAGCGCAAGCGTCGCAGCACTTCATATCCGTCAATGTCCGGCAACATGAGATCGAGAATGATGATGTCGTAATCGTAAATCTTGCCAATCTCGAGCCCGTCTTCGCCCAGGTCGGTGATGTCAACGATGAAGCCTTCCGCCTGCAGCATTAGCTCAATGCTTTTGGCGACGGAACTATCGTCTTCAACCAGCAATACGCGCATCTCGGGCCTCGCATCAGTCGGGTTCGATTTATGCCGTCTCCTGCCCGCCCGCGCGGCTGACAGGTCAATGGTAAAAATCTACAATGAACTCAGGTTAAAATTAACGAAAAATATTAACAAAGCATGAAAAAGTTAATTTCAAGCCTGCCAAGTCGCGCTATCATCACCTTTTGGTAAGGATTTTGCGGTCAGAATCCAACAGGTTAGCCTAAGAATCACTTTTTCGCTGCCGGTCAGTGCCGGGGAGCCATTTATTCATATGACTCAATGGAAAACGCAGCTGTTAGCCGATATCGCGGCGATTCCACCCCTCAACGTCTATGGCCGGGTGGTCGGCGTCCAGGGTCTGCTTGTGGAAGTTTCCGGGTTGGAGCATCACGTTGCGGTTGGTGGACGCTGCCTCATCAGTGCTCGCGGCGATCGCAAGGTGCTAACGGAAGTGGTGGGGTTTCGCGACGACCGTGTTTTACTACTGCCATACGGATCGGTTGAAGGTATCGGGCTCGGTTGCCGTGCCGATGCGCTAGCGGCGCAGCCAGTCATCCTGCCGTCTGCTGCCTGGCTCGGGCGCGTCATCAATGCGCTGGGTGAACCGATTGACGGTAAGGGGCCTCTGCCGCAAGGCGGTCGAGCGGTGCCGATCCGCAACGCGCCGCCGCCTGCTAATGCACGCCAGCGAGTCGGTGGCAAGCTCGATCTCGGCGTACGCTCGCTTAATACGTTCCTGACCTGCTGTCAGGGGCAGCGAATGGGTATCTTCTCGGGTTCCGGCGTCGGCAAATCCAGTCTGTTGTCCATGATCGCACGTTATACCACGGCTGATATCTCCGTCATTGGTCTGATCGGTGAGCGCGGGCGAGAGGTACAGGAATTTATTCATGACGATTTGGGCAACGCTGGCCTGGCGCGCAGCGTCCTGGTAGTGGCCACGTCAGACGAGGCAGCACTGCTGCGTCGCCAGGCGGCTTATATGACTCTGGCGGTGGCGGAATACTTCCGCGATCAAGGACAATCGGTCTTGTGCCTGATGGATAGCGTAACGCGTTTTGCAATGGCGCAACGGGAAATCGGCCTGTCGGCCGGTGAGCCGCCAACCACCAAAGGTTATCCGCCGACTGTCTTTGCCGAACTGCCGAAACTGTTGGAGCGCGCGGGGCCGGGAACGGCTGGCAAAGGCAGCATCACCGGGTTGTTCACCGTACTGGTGGATGGCGATGATCATAACGAGCCGATTGCTGACGCGGTGCGTGGCATTCTGGACGGCCATATTGTACTAGATCGTGCCATTGCCGAGCGCGGGCGATTTCCTGCCGTGAATATCCTTCGTAGCGTCTCTCGTACCATGCCCAACTGCAACACCGATAAAGAGAATGAGCTAGTCAGCCGCGCCCGTCGCTTATTGGCCAGCTATGACAATATGGCAGAACTCATTCGCCTCGGCGCCTATCGCCGCGGCAGTGATGCGGAGACGGACACCGCTATCGAGCTTTATCCGCAGCTTGAAGTAATTTTGCAGCAGAAACTGGATGAGCCGGCGCGCCTGGCGGAAGGCTATGCGGCGCTGGCAAGTGTCTTTAACGTCGCCTGGCCGTGACCACGCTCGACACGCTCATCAAGCTAGAACAGATGCGCCTGGATGATCAGCGCCGTATGTTGGTGCAGCTGCAGGATTTGCTGGCGCGTATCGAACAGGAAATCGCTGACCTGCAAGTTACGCAAGCACGGGAAGCTGCGGTGGTGCGCGGTGGCGACCCGAATGTGCGTCTGACGTTGGAGCCGTTTCTGGCGCAGGTGAAGCAGAGACTGCAGCAATTGCAACAGGCCAAACGCGATGCTGAAGATGCCATCGCTATCGCGCATGACCGGTTGGCAGAGTTGTTTGAGACGCAGAAGCGTTACGAAATCATCCGCGACCAGCGTGCTGCGGAAGCCGCCGCCGCTGCCAAACGGCTGGAGCAGCAGGAGTTGGATGAAACCGCGGCGCAGACGCATGAACGCCATGACGACGGCCAATAGAATCGCCTGTCAATTTGGAATTGTACCTCGTCAGAATAAGCAGCACAGTTCGGCGATGCTGTCTTCGCCGCAATGTCCCTGCAGCACGCCCGGATCTTATCCTCCGCGCCGAGCGATCGCCTTACATAGCGCTTTAAATCCCGGACAATCTTCGGGCAGCTGCAACGGCCTTTAAAATAAGAAAGGGATAACCGGCGTTACCGCTGCAATAACGATCCGAGCGGCAATCACCATCTAAGTTTTTGATTTTAATGGTGTGCAGTAGGGATCGAACCTACGACCTCTAACGTGTGAAGCTTGTCCAACATAACGCAATCAATTTAGACACTTCTGATACGCAAATCGCCTTAGGCTTTTCCTGACTAAGAAAGGAAGCCAATGGACGCGCTCTACATATTTCTAGCAATCGGCTTTTTCGCCATGTCCGTCGGACTCGTCGTGTTTAGCTGCCGATTGATGGAGTCATGACGTGACCGTACTTTACCTTATCGTGGGCGGCGTTGCGCTGCTGCTTATAATTTATCTCTTCGTCGCTTTGCTGAAGCCAGAGATTTTCCCATGAATCTAGCCTTGATCTCCGGCAATAGCTGGTTGCAATTGCTGCTCTATTTCATCGTTCTGTTCGTACTGGCAAAGCCGGTAGGTGTCTTTATGGCAAAGGTCTATGAAGGTGAAAAAACATTGTTATCCCCCGTTTTCGGCTGGCTGGAGCGCATTCTCTATAAGTGCGCGGGTATCGATCCGGCGGAAGAAATGAATTGGAAGCGTTACAGCTTCGCCATGATCGTCTTTAGTACTGTCAGCCTTCTTGGCTTATACGCGCTATTGCGCATCCAGGGCGACCTCGGCCTGAACCCCGCGAATATGGCTGGAACATCGCCAGATTTGGCTTTCAACACCGCCGTCAGCTTCGTTACTAATACCAACTGGCAATCCTATGGCGGCGAAAGCACCATGAGCTATCTGAGCCAGATGACGGGGCTGACGGTGCAAAATTTTCTGTCCGCTGCCGTTGGTCTGGCGGTTTTGGCCGCCATGATCCGGGGCTTTACGCGCAAGAATACCGATAAAATCGGCAATTTTTGGACTGATCTCGTGCGCGGGAACCTCTATATCTTGTTGCCGCTGTCTTTCGTGCTAGCGCTGCTGTTGGTCTCGCAAGGCGTGATTCAGACATTCAAGCCCTACGAAAACGCAACATTGCATGAAGCAACCAGCACGGCCGACCCAAATACCAAGGCCGTTACACCCATAACAGAACAAAATATTGCCGTTGGCCCAGTCGCATCGCAAATTGCGATCAAGCAGCTCGGCACGAATGGCGGCGGCTTTTTCAATGTCAATTCCGCGCATCCATTTGAGAACCCGACACCGCTGACGAATTTTCTGGAATTGCTGGCGATCCTGTTGCTGCCCGCTGCTTGCTGCTGCATGTTTGGCAGGATGGTCGGCAATATGCGGCAGGGCTGGGCGCTTCTGGCGGCCATGACGATCATTTTCATGCCTTTACTGCTGTTTTGCCTTGCCAGCGAACAAGCGGGTAATCCCCAATTCACTGTGCTTGGTGTCGATCAAGCCGCGAGCAGCGGGCAAGCGGGCGGTAATATGGAAGGCAAGGAAACCCGCCTCGGCATCCTAAATTCAGCATTATGGGCTTCTGCGACGACTGCCGCCTCCAACGGCTCTGTCAACGCCATGCATGACAGCTTCACACCGCTTGGTGGGATGGTGCCGCTGGTACTGATGCAGTTTGGTGAAGTCATTTACGGCGGTATAGGGTCTGGCTTTTACGGGATGCTGATCTTCGTGATCCTCGCTGTATTTATCGCAGGTCTAATGGTTGGGCGTACGCCGGAGTATCTCGGCAAGAAGATCAACGCCTTCGACATCAAAATGGCGTGCATCGGCGTTCTTGCACCGCATTTTGCCGTCCTGGTCGGTACGGCAGTTGCCGTTTTGTCCGAGGCAGGGAGAGCCACCATCTATAACCCTGGTGCGCAAGGATTTAGCGAGATCCTTTATGCCTTTTCCTCAGCCGGAAATAATAACGGCAGCGCATTTGCCGGTCTGGGAGCCAATAATGTTTTCTATAATACAACTCTAGGACTAGCCATGCTGGTGTCGCGCTACTGGGTCATGATCCCTGCGCTGGCGATTGCTGGATCTCTGGCGTCCAAGAACGCCGTACCACCATCAGCAGGTACCTTGCCGACGGCGACGCCGCTTTTCGTTCTAGTGCTTGCGTGCATTGTCGTGATGGTCGGCGTACTGACCTTCGTTCCGACGCTGGCGCTTGGCCCGGTCGCAGAGCATTTTCATCTTATTGGGAAGTAAGCCATGAAAATGAAACCCACAAATAATACAAACATCATAGACACGGAGGACTTTTCCAAAGCCGTTAGGCTCTCCTTTACGCGATTGAAGCCGCTTTACCAAATGCGCAATCCGGTGATGTTCGTGGTCTATGTCGGATCGATTATCACCAGCGGTATTTTCGTCGCGAGCCTAAGCAACCCGACTGGCGAACCCGCTTGGTTCGTCGGCTGGACAGCATTCTGGCTCTGGTTCACGGTCATTTTCGCGAACTTCGCCGAAGCTCTGGCGGAAGGGCGCGGGCGGGCGCAGGCTGAGGCGCTGAGAAAATCGCGGCAACTAATGACGGCGAAGCATATGGCTTGGGGGCACGATAGAACCCAGCATGTTCTCATACCTGCCAATGAGCTGAGGAAAGGCGATCTAGTTTTCGTCGAAGCGGGTGATCTTATTCCCGGCGATGGCCAAGTTGTAGAAGGTATCGCTTCGGTGGATGAAAGCGCTATTACCGGAGAGAGTGCGCCGGTCATCCGGGAGAGTGGCGGTGACCGCGATGCCGTAACGGGCGGGACGCGGGTTTTATCCGACTGGATTGTTGTCAGTATCTCCTCAAACCCTGGCGAGACATTTTTAGACAAAATGATTGCCTTGGTCGAAGGCGCGAAACGGCAGAAAACACCGAACGAAATCGCGCTGGGCATCCTGCTTGCGGCCATGACTATTATGTTTCTGTTGGTATGTGCGACACTGTTGCCATTCTCGCTGTTTTCTGTTGAACGTGCAGGCCAGGGTACTGCTGTTAGC
>CAYOGS010000126.1:0-5952 GCA_964403435.1 uncultured Rhodospirillales bacterium
GAACGGATGCTGCTCATTTTCTGACTATCTCTTAAAGGCCACCCTCAGCGTAACGCCCCCGGCAAGCCTAATTCTTGGTGCCAGGGTACTAGCCAGTTTTTTTTCCGACGACTTTTGAGAGCGTTAGAAAGCGGTGCGCACCACTCTTTCAGGATTTCGTGGAAAATCCGATCGGCATATTCTGTGGGTAATTCGTGATTTCGGTCAGCCTCGGTCAGCCGGGGCATACAATTGCGGGTGCGAATGAACGTCTTGCCCAAACCCACTAAAGACGATACAAACACCGTCGGTGGCCTGTAGGCGAAGACATGCGGAGACGTGGCCGAGTGGCTGAAGGCGGCGGTTTGCTAATGAATATCCAGCCAAATCATTCAGTATCACTTGGGCCAAAAACACTATAATTCTCAATGCCCTAAATGGGATTCGATTTCAGCCCGTCTCTGCTGAAATCATCCAGTTTCAGAAAGTTCGGTAGCAATTTCGGTAGCAAAAACTTGCTGTCGAGTATGTTGGAGCTTACTCCTTGGCGCGAGTGGGCTTCGGCTTGCTACGGCGCCTAGACTGGAGTTACCAGGATTTTGTGGACACCGTTTTCAAATAAGTGCTGGTCAATATACCCAGATCAAGTCTTGGTGTCAGGTTTACGTCGGATTCGATTGACGTTTTGAGAGAGTTCTCAGAGTCATCATCCGAGGTCATGTGCTGGATGGCCTGCATACTCAGCGATGGTCAGCTTTCCGTAGCTCTGGGCGATTATAATGAGGTTCAGCCAAGGGCCATTCCTGATCAAATTTCCGGAATGACGTTTTATTGGTGTGCCGATCCAGAAGATTTTGATCAGATCAAGCAGTGCGTCGTCTGTGCGAAACGCGGGAGGCCATCCAGGTTGATAAAGATTCGTGCTGCTCTGTACTAGGTGCAAAATATGGTCTTCACCAGCTTTGGTGACCATGAAAGGATTCAAACCTTCGACCTCTGCTTTAGGAGGAGTTAAAAATATAACGCAATCAATTAGATACAACCAATGCAACGCTCTGAAGTTCACAAGAATCGCATGATTTCACATTGATTTTATTACACTGTAACTCCCGCTTTGCGGCTCGACATGCTGCACCGCATGCAGCTGTTTACGACGCTTACTGATAATAGCGAAGCAAAATCGCGCTCGACTCGAACCGTCGTTTAGTGCTTTGCTGATGATCGTTTTCGATAACGTAATGATATTCAGGCAGGTATTCATGCGGCAAAGTGGCAAGAGAGAACGTGGCCGTTTAGTTTTAGCCTGTCTTGCGGTGCTCTACCTTGCAGTTGGTTTTGTCGCGCCGTCACATGCCTATGACCCCATAGGCCAAGGCGCACAATGTTGGTGGGGTGCTATCTATGCCCAGCCAGCGCCGCAATATTATCCCCCGCCCAACCAGGCCACACAAAAAATGGCCTGTCTTTCGTCGTCTCCTGAGGCCGCAGCGGATTGTTACTTCAACTTTTATGCAAATCCTTATTTCCCCAATCTCAGCGCCTCGCAATGTGATGGAGTTTTTCCTGCCAAGACCTGTTGCACCGGCGGTAGGGTTGGAGCTTCTGGCACTTGTCCACCCGGTGCCACATGTTACTGCACCGGTGTTCCTGGACTTGCTCCGACACAGTTCCCCTGCAGTGAAAGCTGTCCGTCTGGGCTCGTCGGCGTAGATGGCGTTTGTCAGTCTGTGGATGAACTGCCTCCAACTCAGTATGACCCCAAGCTGAATGCATCGTGCAATAACGGCATGTGCGGATCGAACGCGCATTTAATGCAAGTCAGTTTGAACTTGAACGATACGCCCATCGGCTACACACCCGCCGTGGGACCGGCAGTGTATTTCCGGCTGAGCTATAACCAGCGGGAAAGCGGTCAGCCCACCACCTTCACCTATTCCAATATCGGACAGAAATGGACACATAACTTCCTGGAGTTCATCGAGGAAGGCAGCACGACACCGGGACAAAATGTGCGGCGCATCGTAGGCGGCGGCGGTTATCTCCTCCAGACCGGGTTCAACACCGGCACCGGCGCGTTCACCCTGGAGAAGCAGACCAAGGCGGTGCTGAAGCGCATCCCGGCCAGCGGCACGGCAACGTCCTATTCGTTGACCATGCCGGATGGTTCCGCGCAAACCTTCGGCTACGCCGCTGGCACCAGCCCGAAGCGGTTTTTCTTGACCGAGATTATTGACCCGCAGGGTAAGAAGCTGACTTTGGCCTATGACGGGCAGAACCGGCTGACCAGCATCAAGGACGCGACGGGCACGACGCCGGCCACCGGCAAGGCCACCACCTTCAGTTATGAAAATGCCAACCCGCTGCTGATTACCAAGGTAACCGACCCCTACGGGCGCCAGGCGGTGCTGACCTATACCAGCGGCAAGCTGACCCGCATCAAGGACGTGCTGAACATTGAATCCAGCTTCGTCTATGACGCGACGGATACCAGCTTTGTCAGCAGCATGGTCACGGCCTATGGCACCAGCAGCTTTTCCAAGGGGCAAGGCAGCGGCACCGACCGCTGGCTGCAATTGACCGACCCGCTAGGCTATACGGAGCGGGTGGAGAGCAAGACGGACGCGCCAGGCATCGCGGACACGCCGGCCAACGTGCCGGCCAATATGACCATCGCCGGCACCGGTTTCAGCAAGCGCAATACGTTTTATTGGGACAAGCGCGTTCACGGCTTCGTGGGCTGGACGGGCAACTATGCCAAAGCGCAGCTGACACACTGGCTGCTCAATGAGCAGAACCAGACGGCGCCGACGGCGGCGATGGTGAAGCCGGCGAACGAGAACCCAGTTTACTTCACCTATCCCGGTCAGACGGTCGCGGATAAGGAAGGCACGCTCTCCGCCCCCGCCGCAATTGGGCGGAAGACAGACGCGACGACATCGCAGGTCGCGCGCTATGAATATAACGCGCTGGGCAATGTGACTAAGGTGATTGACCCGCTGCTGCGCGAAACCACGCAGAGTTATGACCCCACCACGGGCATTGACCCCGATACGACGAAGCAGAAGACGGCCAGCGGCGTCTATACCCCCACGGGCGACTTCGGTACTTACACGCTGCACCGACCGCAGCAATATACCGATGCGGCTGGCAAGGCATGGAACGCCAGCTATAACGCCGACGGCCAGCCGACGCTGCTGACCGATCCGAACAACGACTATACCCAGCTGATTTATGACGCCGGAAAGCGTCTGGAAAAGGTGCGGAACACCACCGGCGCGGACGTGCAGATTCTGACATATGACAGTTTCGACCGTGTGCTGACCAGCACGGACAGCGAAGGCTATGTCCGCACCTTCAGCTACGACGCCTTCGACCGGGTGACGCAGATTGCCTATCCGGACGGCACGACGGAGCTGTTTAACTACAACTTCCCCAGCACCTGGCCGGGAACGCGGGCGGACGGCACGCCCTATGCCGGCTCGCCCAGCCTGGATTTGTGGATTTACACCGACCGCCAAGGCCGCCAGACGCTCTATACCTACGACAAGAACCGGCGCCGCACCTCGGTGAGCGAAACGGTGACGATGCCGGACGGCAGCAGCCAGCTGCGCACCACCAGCTTCGGCTATTACAACAACGGCGCGCTGCAGAGCATCACCGACCCTGTCGGCACGGTCACCCTGTGGCAGCGCGATGAACAATCCCGCCCCACGTCCAAGTGCTACGCCTGGGGGCAGAGCGGGGTGGAGAAATGCGAAAGCTACACCTACGATCTGGCCGGCCGGCTGAAGACCGTGACCGACCCGGAATTGCGGGTAAAGACCATCGCTTACAAGGAAGACGATACGGTTAGCAGCCTGACTTACACCAAGCCCGTGGGCTCCACGCTGCCGGACACGCCGAATGTCAGCTTCCTCTATGACCAGTATTTCCGCCGGCTGGTGAGCATGACGGACATGTCCGGCAATACCGGCACCGGAGCGCCGGCCAGCGCCACGACGACCTTCACCTATGTTCCTCTAGGCACTGCCTGTGCCCCGCCGGCCACCTTGACCAATTGTGGCGCGCTGCAGCTACGCAAGGAAGAGAACAACGGCTATTACAACCAGAACACCAGCTATTTTTACGACAGTCTCGGCCGGGTGCGAAACCGCTGGGCGGCGGAGACAGAAGAGGTCTTTGGCTATGACAATCTGGGGCGCCTCAGCACCTACACCACGCCGCTGGGCACGTTCAACTTCGCCTATCAGGGGCACACCAGCCGGGTGACCAGCAAGAGCGTCAATGGCGGCACCTTGCTCAGCCAAAGTTACGGTTATGACACCGTAGCGAATGACCGGCGTTTGCTGACCATCACCGCCAATAATGCGGCGGCACGCAGCTATACGCTGGGCTACGGCTACACCGAAAACAGCATCCCCAAGACCGACCGCTTCAATATCCGCAGCATCGCAGAGAGCGCCGGGGCGGGGCACCCCACCGGCACCCAAAGCTGGGCCTATGTCTATGACCAGAGCGATAGGCTGCTCAGTGCCGTGGGGACAGGCACGGGCGGCAGCGCCAGCGCCGGCACCTTCGGTTGGCAGCTCGATAAGCGCGACAACGCCACCAAGATCAGCTACCCCGGCTATAACGACTTCCCGCTCTATAACGCGCACAACCAACAGACCAAGAACGCCTGGTGGCAGTCTTTCACCTTCGACCCCAGCGGCAACAGCACGCGGGAGTACAACGAAAACAACATCACCCAGCGCGACTACAAGTGGGACTTCGAAGGCCGCTTAGTGGAAATGGGCAACGGCAGCGCCACCTATAAGGTGGAGTTCCGCTATGACGGCTTTGGCCGGCGCATCCTGCAAAAGACCACCAACGGCAGCACGGTCACCTATAAGCGCTACCAATGGTGCGGCATGCGCCCTTGCCAGCAGCGTCCCGCGACCGGCACTGCCCGCACAAGAAGCTACCTGCTCACCGGCGAGTATGACTTCACCGCCAGCAAGAAATACGTTTACTTCACCGACCACCAGGGCAATGTCCGCGACCTGCTGGACGGCGCCACCGGCACCCGCGTCGGCGCGCTGGATTACACGCCCTACGGCACCCTGAGAAACAGCTTCGGCACGCTGCCGGACTTCAGATACGCGGGATTAATGTGGGTGCCGGAGATGGGACTCTACGCCTCATCCACCCGCTTCTACGATCCGGGAACGACGCGCTGGCTCAACCGCGATTGGATACGCGAGGCCGGCGGCTCCAACATGTATGGGTATGTGGGGGGAAATCCGATTATGCGGGTTGATCCCTTGGGTATGGAATACGAAGAGGCGGATGACCCTATTAACTCAATTCCCGCACCTGTGGTAGGTATAATTGTTCACGAAGACGTTGCAGGACTTGCTAGAAATCTTCCAGGTTACAAGGCTAATTCTACGTTAGGAAATTTGTTTGGTTTAGGGTATAGGCTAGATATCATTGACGCAGTTGGCCGAACAGTTTTGGAACTGAAGCCAGAAAGTTGGAGGACAGGATATAAATATAGCGCCGCTGTTACCCAAATCCAGAATTACTGCATACCAGGCGCCAATGACTATAATGTTGGCGATGGTGCAGACTTTCTATTTGATCTATGTGGTAACAGTTCTGTGTGTACCTACCGCTCTCTTACGCTTGGATCTGGTGTATATATTACGTTAAAGCCGGATATGACGGCAAACACCGGTTTATTATTCTACCATATCGATAATTTTGAAAGAGCAAAAGTAAGAGTACCAAGCTTTGGAGGCTCCATAATTCCAATCTCGCCGAAGCGGCCAATCAAAAAAAGGTAATCAGATTCGTTGATGCGCATGTCAAAATCACTGACACCAGTCTCATATTATCTCCGCACCGCTCTCGCCTGATATAGCTCGATGCAAAAAACGTATTTTGGGATTTAAATTTCGCTGCCCTTGCGATCGTCTCGCTCTTTTCCCC
>CAYOGS010000127.1:0-5931 GCA_964403435.1 uncultured Rhodospirillales bacterium
GGCGCAAGCGCACGTGGCAGGCGTTCTGGCTCGAAGCGATCTGGTCGCTGGTCGGAACGGTCGCGCGCCAAATCGTTGCGCTTGATGAAGCCAGTGAAGCCACCGGACTGATCGCCCAAACTGACTTCGATGCCGTTTTCTTGCACGGAGCTGACAGTGCAAGTTACGACATCACCCTTCTTGACGCTGACCACGACGTTTTCGAACGGGTCTTCCGCCAGCTGCTTGATGCCGAGGCTGATGCGCTCTTTCTCCGGGTCGATATCCAGGATTTTAACCTTGACCATCTGGCCTTTGGCATAATCCTTGATGGCTTCTTCGCCCGGCTTATTCCAAGAAATGTCGGACATATGCACCATGCCGTCAATGTCGCCGGTCAGCCCGACGAATAGCCCGAATTCGGTGATGTTCCGTACTTCGCCTTCCAAGACCGTGCCAGCTTCATTCGCGGAAGCAAACTTCTCCCACGGATTGTCCATGCACTGCTTGTGGCCAAGCGAGATGCGGCGCTTGCTGCTGTCCACATCCAGCACCATGACCTCGATCTCTTGGCTGGTGGAGACGATCTTGCCAGGGTGGACGTTCTTCTTGGTCCAGGACATTTCGGACACATGCACCAGGCCTTCAATACCGGCTTCCAACTCCACGAAAGCGCCGTAGTCGGTGATGTTGGTGACACGGCCTTTCATGCGCGTGCCCACCGGGAACTTGGCGGCGATGCCCTCCCAGGGGTCGCTTTCCAGCTGCTTCATGCCCAGGCTGATGCGCTGGGTTTCCGCGTTGAAGCGAATGACCTGCACCGTGACTTGTTGCCCGATTTGCAAAGCTTCCGATGGATGATTGATGCGCTTCCAGGACACGTCCGTGACGTGCAATAGCCCATCCACACCGCCCAGATCAACAAAGGCGCCGTAATCAGTGATGTTCTTAACCACGCCTTGCAACACCTGGCCCTCCTTGAGGTTGGCCACCAATTCGCTGCGCGCTTCCGCGCGGCTTTCTTCGAGCACGGCGCGGCGCGAAACCACGATATTGCCGCGCGCCCGATCCATCTTGAGGATTTGGAAAGGCTGTGGCGTTCCCATCAGCGGCGTGATGTCGCGTACGGGGCGGATATCGACCTGGCTGCCGGGTAGGAAGGCGATGGCGCCGTTGAGGTCCACAGTGAAGCCGCCCTTGACGCGGCCAAAAATGATACCGGTGACGCGCTGTTGGCTGGCGAAGGCCTTGTCGAGCAGCAGCCAGCTTTCCTCGCGCTTGGCCTTCTCGCGGCTCAGCATGGCTTCGCCGTTGCGGTCTTCCATGCGTTCCAGATAGACGTCAACCAGGTCGCCGACTTTCAGTTCCGGCATTTGGCCGTTGATGGCGAATTCGCGCAGCGGAATGCGGCCTTCCGATTTCAAGCCGACATCAACGACGACAGCGTCGTTGGTGAGGTGCAGTACGCGGCCTTTCAGCACGCTGCCTTCCAGGCCACCGCCGCTGCCAAAGCTGGCGTCAAGCATCGTGGCGAAGCTTTCACCGCCCTGGTTGGATTGAGGATTGAGGTCGAGGTCGCGGGTGACCCGCTTGGTGGCAGAACGCGCCATAAGTTGTTTCTCCAGTTACGCTGTCTTCAAATCGCGAAACCGGATACGCCGCTTTCGCTAGAGGTTGTTTAGCCACAACAAAGAACACAGAACGGGCGGAAAGCGTAACCAGACGCCGCGGCCTGCAATTTCTCTGCTGCCATCCGACACCATGTCGGATATTTCAAGCTGACACACCTGCTTGCTTTTGGACGATAGCCAATGCCGCAGCAAAGACCTCTTCGACCGAAAGCTCACTGGTATCCAGTACCACGGCATCTGCCGCTGGCTGGGCAGGGGCAATGCCGCGATTTTGGTCGCGAACGTCGCGCGTCTGCATGTCTGCCAGAACGGCGGCATCCGTAACATTTTCACCACGCCCGCGCAACTCTTTCCCGCGCCGAGCCGCCCGGATTGGCAAGTTGGCGGTGATGAATATTTTAACCTTTGCGTCAGGTGCGATAACGGTGCCGATATCGCGCCCGTCCAACACTGCACCCGACTTGCTTTGGGGCGGATAATGGGCAAAATTCCTTTGAAAATCAAGCAAAGCCGCGCGGACGGCCGGGATTGCCGCGACCTTGGATGCGGCGTCTCCGGCCACATGGGTGCGTAAAGCCAGGTCTTCCGTCAGCGCCAGCGCTTGTTGCGGGTTGAAATTCTGTGCAGCCTGCGCGGCTGCTTGTGGCTCGGCCGGGTCTCCGCCGTCGCGTAAAACCGCCACGCCTACGGCTCGATACAGCAGTCCGGTGTCCAGATGCGCGTAATCAAAATGCCGCGCCAGTAATTTAGCCAAAGTGCCTTTGCCGGAGGCGGCGAGGCCGTCAATCGCAATAATCATATTTTCTTCCGAGTTGCAGGATTTTTTATCGGTGCCAACGGCCGGCCAGCCCATTCTGGAGCTGGTTGCGGGTCGGGTTTGGAATCATTGAAGTCCACCAGGCATAAATCGCCTTCTTTAGGACGGCGTTTGAGCATCAGCCGACCATCCTGCGCGTACACGAGGCGACCACGTTGGTCACGGCAAGACCATGCTGCAGTTTCTAGACCCGAGCGAACATCATGCGGCTCGATAAGATGAAGTTCCGCATCGCCAAAGGAAACTTGTAGACCTATGCCAGGATGATCAGCATGTGTTTTCAGGGGGCAGTTACGAATAACGATGCTGCGATTATCTATAAATCGACCGCCGCCGCCATAGGTAGTGCCTTGCGGCCATAATCCTAAAGCTTCCAGCCAAGGGCTACGGCTCACCGCATTCCATGAATCCGTATAGCTTGTTCTAACCTTGTGCCCTTGATGAATGAAGGTAAGCAGCAAGATACCATCTGGCGACAAATCGCATTTTTCTGGATAAATCCGACCTCTAATCCAGGCGCCAGCATCAAATTTATCCTGCTGCGTATCCCAGCGGATCACCTGACACCAGGCCGCGGGACCGCGCCGGAAAATGACCGCCTCATGCGCTTCGCGGGCGAAGATGACATGCAGACGCGGCGGAGTTTGTTGGCGCACCATGGTCAACCGTCTGCCGTCAGCAGCGCCTTAAGCGCATACAGTTCATCCAGCGCCTGCTTGGGAGACAAATCATCCGGATTGATCTGAGACAATTTTTCCAGCACCGGCGAAGGGAGCGCTTTTGGAACAATCGGCATCGCCATGACGGTAGCGAAGGAAGGCTGTGTGTGCTGCTGTTCCATAACTTGCAGCAAAGTCTCTGCGCGCGCGATGACTGGCGTAGGCAGGCCCGCCAGTTTCGCCACATGGATGCCGTAGGAACGGTCGGCCACGCCGGGGATGACGGCGTGCATAAAGATGATATCGCCCTGCCATTCGCGGATTTTCATCGTCGCGCAATACAGGGACGGCAAATTTTCGCGCAGAGCGGTCAGTTCGTGATAATGCGTGGCGAACAAAGCGCGCGGCCGGTTGACGTTGTGAAGGTGTTCGATGACTGCGCTGGCCAGCGCCATGCCGTCATAGGTCGCGGTGCCTCGCCCGATTTCGTCCAAAATAACGAAGCTGCGCGCCGTCGCCTGATTGAGGATGGCGGCGGTCTCCACCATCTCCACCATGAAGGTGGACTGCCCGCGCGCCAGATCATCTGCCGCGCCGACTCGGCTGAACAACCGGTCAACCAGACCGACGGTGGCTGCCCGTGCCGGTACACAACAACCCATTTGTGCCAGCACCGCGATGAGCGCGTTCTGCCGCAAAAAGGTAGATTTGCCGGCCATGTTGGGTCCGGTGAGCAGCCACAGCCGTTGCGCGGGCTGCATATCGCAGCCATTGGCAATGAAGTCCGGCACGCCGGCACGTCGCAAAGCCTGCGCCACCACGGGGTGCCAACCGCCTTCAACGGCGAAATCCAACCCATCAGTTAGTAGGGGACGGCAGAAGCCCTGCATCTCTGCTGTTTCCGCGAGGCCAGTTATCACGTCGAGCAGCGCGAGCGCCTGCGCGGTCTGCCGGATGGGCTGCAGCCGTGCCAGCACCGCCTCAACCAGTTCTGTGAACAGTTGTAATTCCAGCGTCAGCGCCTGCGCTGCTGCGTCGCTGATTTTGCGCGCCAACGCGCCTAACTCCACGGTGGTGAAGCGGCAGGCATTGGCCAGCGATTGGCGGTGAATGAACAGATCCGGCAACGCGGCCAGCTTGTCGGCCTGCTGCGGCGTGACTTCGATATGATAGCCGATGACGTTGTTATGTTTGATCTTCAGCGAGGGCACGAGTGCCGCCTGGCTATAGCGTTGCTGCAGGCCGACGATCAGGCGCTGGCTGTCGTCGCGCAGCGTTAGCAATTCGTCCAGCGGCGGTGAGTAATGCCGTGCGATGAAACCACCATCGCGGGCCAGATGTGGCAGTTCAGCCCTCAATGCACGCTGCAGTCTATCCGTCAAGGCGCTGTGATCGCCAAGCTCGTGCCGCAATCCCTGCCATAACAACGGCAACTCTTCGGTCGGCACGGCAAGTAGTCGGCTGCGGATAGTGTCAGCAGCCTCAAGTCCGGCGCGCAATGCCGCTAGATCACGCGGGCCACCGCGTCCCAATGCGAGGCGTGCCAGCGACCGCTCTAGATCGGGGCTGGCGCGCAGCGTTTGGCGCAAAGTCTCGCGTAACGGACGTTGCTGTTGTCCGAAGGCCACGCCGTCTTGCCGTGCCAAAATGCTGTCGCGGTCGCAGAGCGGCGCCGCCAGCCAGGCTGCCAATAAACGGGCACCGGCGCCGGTCACAGTTTGGTCAATCGCCGCTAAAAGCGAGCCTTGCCTCTCGCCTTGCAAGGTGCGCGTGAGCTCCAAGTTGCGCGCTGTCGCGGCGTCAATTTGCATGATGTGCGTGGCGTTGACCGCTACGGGCGGCGCCAGATGCTGCAGGACGTGGCGCTGCGTCAGCGCCGCATAATCCAGTAGCGCGCCCAGTGCCGTCGTTTCGGCGCGGCTGAAATCGCCGAAGCCGGCGAGGGTGCTGACACCATAGAGCTGCAGCACCTGCCGCTCTGCATTGGCACTGTCAAACCGGCTGGTAGGCAGGGGGGTCAGGGTGTTTTGCCATGGCTGCAGCGCCTCGGCTAGCGCGGGTAATTGTGCCAGCACTTCCGGCAGCACAATTTCACTGGGATGCACTCGCTCCAGCACGGCAGATAGCGCGGCGGCGGAGAGTTTTTGGGTTTGCGGCCGGCCGGCGGCTAAATCGAGCCAGGCGGCGGCCAGTGTGTCACCGATCCCAACGAGCGCCAGCAAATGGTTCGGTTGCCGCGCTTCCAGCAGACTGTCTTCCGTCACCGTGCCAGGCGTGACGATCCGCACGACATCGCGCGTCACGATGGCCTTGCCACCGCGCAGTTTAGCCGCCGCCGGGTCTTCCATTTGTTCGGCGATGGCGACGCGGAACCCATTTCTAATTAACTTAGCAAGATAAGGTTCATAAGCGTGCGCCGGCACGCCGCACATGGGAATGTCCTGACCTTGATGCTGCCCGCGCCGTGTCAGCGAGATGTCCAGGGACTTGGCTGCTTTGGCGGCATCGTCGAAAAATAATTCGTAAAAATCGCCCAGCCGGAAAAACAGCAAAACATCGGGGTATTGCGCCTTAAGCGCCAGATATTGTGCAATCAGCGGCGTGGCGTCATTCTCGGCCTGGGTAGGCAATATTTGCGGCAAAAGCCGTTGCTGGGCGCGGGTCATGGCTTGGTTGGGCAATGGTTTCACACTATGGTGCAGCAGCATATCCCATCCGAAAGGCGGGCGGAAGCGGCGAAAGGTAAGGGCATGATTATCGGCATCGGTTCGGATTTGATTGACATGCGACGCATCGAGCGGCTGTTGGCCGATTTTGGTGAGCGGTTTATCAAGCGTCTGTTCAC
>CAYOGS010000128.1:0-1642 GCA_964403435.1 uncultured Rhodospirillales bacterium
GCTTACCACCATGCCAGAGATTGTCTGGCGCGCCGAATAACAAAACATTCGGGCTTTACCGTCGCACCGACAATGATAGATTGTCGCTATGGCCATTGACCTAAAACAGCATATCCGCGGCATTCCTGATTTCCCTAAGCCCGGGATTCTATTTTATGATATTTCCACGCTGCTGGCGCATCCCGTGGCGTGGCGGACCGCCGTTGACCGGCTGGCAGAAGAACTGATGCCAGATAAGCCTGACTTGCTGGTGGGGATTGATGCTCGCGGCTTTTTGCTGGCTGCACCACTGGCCATCGCGCTCGGCACCGGCTTCATCATGGTGCGTAAGCAGGGCAAGTTGCCGGGCAAAACGATCCCGCTGGCCTATAGTCTGGAATACGGCGAGAATATTATCGAGATTCAGGCTGACGCGCTCAAGCCCGGACAGCGCGTCATCGTGTTAGACGATTTGCTGGCTACCGGCGGCACGGCCAGCGCGGCTGTCAAACTCTGCCAGCAAGTAGGCGCTGTCGTGACCCGCGCGGCCTTCATCATCCAACTCACTTTACTGCAAGGCCACACTAAGCTGGATGTGCCGGTCACCAGCTTGGTTTCTTATGAATCTTAAGTAGCCTTGACCTGAAACTATTTTAATCGTTCTGCCTACCATGCCTGAACGTTATGCTGGCCAGGCAGGAGCAATCAATATGGCCGTCATTGAGTGGGATAATTTTGCTGTTCTCGATACGCGGGAGGTCACCGGCACGAAACTGAAAGACCGGCTCTACCCGGAAAATCAGCCCCGTGCTGCGAATGCCCTGCCCGTGGAAACATGCGCCCGGCAGATCTATTGTTTGACGTCTGAGACGCTGCAGCGCGTACCTCAAAATGTCCGCAGCAGCGATAAGACCACCATCATGCAGGGCCGAGACGCTTACCAATTCATGGTCAGCTTCTACACCGGCCTCATCAGCGAGCAACTGTTCGAAACTCATGTGGCCGGTCAGCTCGTGCAAGCCTATAGTGCCCATCAGCAACGGCATCCGTCATCGCCGTTGAAACCTTATCTTGACGCCGTGCTGCATGATGGCGCGATAATTCGCGAAAATCTTCTTCGTCCGCATCTGCGCCGCCCTTCTCTTATCAATATCGCCCTGGAATACGCTCAGCTTGATCCAACGAAGAAAGCGCTTGTTGTCTGCGGCGAAGATGTGCGCAAGAACGTCGAATGGGTGTGCGCCATGGCGCATTGGAAGAAGACCAACCCAGGCGTTGTTTACATAACGCATCCAGACGAGCAGATCACGGCAACTGTCGCGGAGAAAGTCGGTACGCTACCGGCGCATCGCGCAATTTCCGTGCCGTTACTAGCAGCACCATTTGCCGCCATTGTCGAAGGCGGCCTCGCTAAAATGGATTCTATCTTTGTTGGCCTACCGATGACCGATCCACAACGCGCATCGTCAGCTACATCCTTAGCCTCTGCAAATGCAGCTATGTGTACGGCCTGGATGCAACACGGCTACAAAGACGGGACTACGCGGAAACTCCTGCACCTGCGCGGCGACCCAACACAATCAGGCGCAACCACCGGTGAGTGGCAAACACTGACATCAAGCAAACATTCCAGAATTTCGACAACCCCGCTCAGAATATCGCA
>CAYOGS010000128.1:1652-5923 GCA_964403435.1 uncultured Rhodospirillales bacterium
TCTCAAAGCCGAACAGAGCTTACGCCTGGCGACACTTGAATTGGACAAGGATAAAGCAATCGAGGCAGTTGGTCACATGGCTGCGCTAAGAATCCAGGGCGACAGGTTGGTGGGACTGACCTTCAATTTGGCTGGACAGGAACTGTGCTACAAGCTGGCGCGCCGTCAGCTAGGGGCCGAAGCGGCGAAAAGTCGGCGCCCCAGCGCCGGGAACACGGTTGTGTCGAACGCGCTGAAAAAATAACTAAATTTCCTAATGAGATCCGGACGGCGTAGCCGGCTAGCGACGCAGCGTCGGCGCCAAAGTGTGCTGAATGGCATCCTGCCGCCAGGCCTGAAACACTGGATCGGTGGAGTTGCATTTTTCCAGCCCAGACATCAACGGCTGCGCCAAAACGCCGTTACCGTACGCGACAAATTCTCCAAGCAAAGACTGCAACTTCGCCGGATGGCGACGCGCTGCGTCTTGTAGCAGCAGCGTCGCTTGTTCGCTGTCTTTCTGCCGCTTCTCTACGTTGGCACGGCTGGGTGCGATGGCCAATTTATGCAGGGCATAACGCACGGGATCCGGCATCTGCACCAGCACTCCGGCATCATGAACGATAACCGCGTCCATCGGTTTCGTAATGAGCAAGCTACGATCAGCCGGCAGCATATAGGCGTATGTCTTCAAACGCTGTATCCAGGCAAAGTGCTGCACGCCCTCGCCGGATTCCGGCTCACCAGGTAGGCGCGGTGTGACAAAATCCACGCTGGCTTGACCGAGGCCTTTGGATCGTGATTCAGCATTTGCCAACGTCTGCGGTGGCCCCACCATGGCGGCAGTGCGCTGAAAAGCGACATCTACATCGTTTGTTGCCGTCATGGATTTGGGCACATCAGTCAAGCCCAGCGCGTTGCTATAGGCTGCGAAGGCGGTTGACCCGATGACGACGGCGCCCCGCGCCGTCAGCTTGTTACGATAGCCAAGAATGATGTCGCCAACTGATTCATTTGGCAGCATGGCACCAGCATCACGGAGTGCCGTAACCAATCCGCGGCGTCTGGGCAACTCGCCGCCGTGCTGTGCAAGGCGCAGCAGCTGGCTGTAGTTTTTGGCGACATCGCTTTCGACTTGCATGGTTTGATAGATCCTTAGTTCAAGTCTGGCGAAGGTAATCCGCTTTGTGGTGAAGTAAAATCGTTTAATTATTTTCTGCCCGCCCTATACCCCATTTAGCGAGAAGCCAGTAATTCCAGACGTCTCCCGGTTTTGGTTAATTCATTGTCGCCCATTTGGCCACTGGTGCCTTTTTCAGCACCGAGGTCTTGCCGATTAACGACCAGCTCCAGATGGTTGCCTGGCGTGGTCGCGCTCAACCATATCGAGCTGCCGGGCGGTGGCATAGATCAGGGCGCCGGTGCGCTCCGCCCTTGAAGCCATGAAGGGGACTCTGTCGGCCAAGTCTAACGTCGTTAATTTTGCGCCGGCCGGTGTGCTGAAGGCAGGCAGCCATGGCGATCTGCTGATCACATGTTGACCGCAGACGGTAAGGCAGATTGTGCTGCAGGGAACCTAGAGCGCACCATTGCTGACGAAGCGTAAGGCGGCTATGCGCAGGCAGCGCATCGCGAGGAAGACCTCAGCCACCGATATTTAACATTATCGATTTAACGATTGAATGACTTTGTATTCCGCTCAACGGTACCGGCTTGGTCGGTTCCGTCGCAGGCCGGCGGCAACGGGTCTTTGGTCTTAGCATAAAAAACGCTGCCCGTCTTACCTTGGAGGATTATCGCCTCGCCACTGACGGTCACGCGCTCCTTACCCCAGAGAATTTTCCACGCGATGCGATCGGTTTCCAGTGTGCCGTTGCTGGCATAAATATCCGAGTCGCCCTCCGCTGTTTCTACATAACAGCGATAGGCCTGGCCATTCGGCTAAATGTCCAACCACATAGGTGGCGCCGGCCGTTGCGATTGCCACAAGCCGACAAAAGGCGCGGTCGGCTCCGGCGGCACAACGGGTTCCGGCATGGCGACGGCTTTGGATTCCATCGCCGGCAGCGGGGTAACGGGTTGCGTGATCGGTTTTTCTGGCGGTGGAGCATCCTCCCCCACGGCGCTGGCTGCCGTGGCCACGGCCTCCGCTTCTAGGGAGGATGCCAAGGCTTCCGGCGAAGTCGCGCCATCAAACCCGGGCACCACCTCAGCCAGCACATTGGGGCTAAGGCAACAAAAAAACCATCCGGCGATTAAGGAAAAACACGCCGCACGCCCGAGCATCAGTCTGCCGCGTCACGTGCTACGGCGGCCAACTTGACTGGTGCAGGTTTTGCGGCGGTAGCACGACGGCGGAATTCATTCTCAATCGCCGCCTTGCCGGCGCGGAACTGTGCCAGCCCACGGCCATTCAGCTTATTGCCCGCCTGCATATCAACCTTAAGCGGATTCACCGGCGCCTTGTTCACTCGCACTTCAAAATGCAAGTGTGGGCCAGTAGAGCGACCCGTCGAACCAACGTAAGCGATAACTTCACCTTGGTTGACACGGTCACCTTCCTGCAGACCGCGAGCAAAGCGGCTCATATGAGCATAGGCGGTCTCCAGCCCTGAGCGATGCTGAATCAGTACGAACCGGCCATAACCGCTGCGGAAGCCTACTTCCTTGACCATTCCGTCACCGGCAGCAAAGATCGGCGTACCGGTGGGTGCCGCAAAGTCCACGCCCTGGTGGAATTTGCTGTAACCCATAATGGGGTGGCGGCGCATGCCGTAATTTGAAGTCACATGCGCGCCGTCAATCGGCGTCCGCATCAGGCCACGTCGCACGCTTTCGCCGCGGTCGTTAAAATACTCTGCTGAACCATCGCTGTAAATCACGCGGAACACGGCTTTTTGGCCGGTTTGCGAGGCAATGGCGGCATAAATGATCGTGGCATCGCCTGCCGGCTGACCGCTCTTGGTGTGCGGTTGGTCATACAGGACCCGGAATTTGTCGCCGGGGTGGATATCACGCTGAAAGTCGACCTCGTGCGAGAAGGCACGCAGCATGGATGACATCACGTTGCGCGGCACGCCTTGCGCCACGCCGGCTTCGATCAGACTGGTGCGAACAGTGCCTTCCACTGCGAAACGTTGCCGTTCCACCGGGGTGACAATGCGCTCGGCCTTAAAGGTACCATCGGCCAGGCGGTTAACGCGGACTTCGCTGGTGACTTCCGGCTGAAAGCTGAGGCCGGTGAATTTTTCTTCCTCACCCAACTGGGTGAAGCGCAGGCTGATTTCCGCCCCGCTCGGCAATTTGCCTTTATAGACTTTGGCCAAGGCACTGCTTACGGCAGCGACATCAGCCTCTTCCAAATCTGCTTCAGCGACCAGTAACTTGGTCAATGAAGTATTACGTCCAGCTTCGACGGTTCGGACAATTGATTCCGGTTTAGCTGGCGGCACCACAGCAATTACAGCTTGCTGCAGCCAAGGCGCAGCCACAGGCGCCATGACGAGCGGTGCCAGAGCATGGGACACGGCCGCATAAGAGATGGAGGTAGCCTGCACTGGCTCGGCGACCAAAACCGGCTGCGCAACTGAAGCTACGGCAGACGGTGGCGCGACCAGAACCGGCATAGCGGCGGCACTGGCGGCAGGCAAGGGCTGCGCCACAGGCTCCTGCTCAAACGCCAGGTCTTGTTGCACGGGCGCCACGGCGGCGCGATGTGAGCGATGCACACCCATATGCGCAACGCCGCCGATGACCACGGCAGCGACGCCAGCGAGAATCAGAGCCGTGAATTGCTCTGTCGCCTGGGCATTGTTCAATCGCAGATCAGAAATCAGTTTCAAGCGATGCGTCCCTGTTGCGGTTCCCAACCATGAACTTGGACACTACTTGCCCAAGACTTTGGCGGAAGATGGTAAAGCATGGGTTAACTGTCAACCCGTTTTTTTGCCGCTCGTTCAACTATCACCATAATTCTTGCATGGTATTTTCGCAACATAAAAGTCAAGGCATTGTAACATAATAATAATTAACACGATCGCGCCTAATCATCCCCTGAATTACCCACAGGTGAATCTTGGTAAAAAAATGTAATTTGCCCCGAACAAGATGGCGTCAAGATGGACCGGCCAAAATCCCCCCAGGACTTTCATTAACATTAACAGCAGACTCTTTACCTGAGCCATAGTAATATTTGACTATAGTCACAGTCAATTCTACTATACATGAAGTAAAAACACTAAAATCTATAATTGCCATTACTTGCCATTACTTTTTTGGCGCCGCAGCACCAC
>CAYOGS010000129.1:0-5906 GCA_964403435.1 uncultured Rhodospirillales bacterium
CAACATGCGTAACATTAAAGTCTGGTTCTTCAATCCGCTTATCATCACAAAGCAAAATGTCGATATCAATCGGCCGTGGCGACCAGACGGGTCCGGAGGTTCTACCAATCGTGCGCTCGATTAATTTGACCGCTGCCAACAGGTTGTGTGCCGTCCCCGCCCAGTCCAGCACGAGCGCGGCATTATAATAGGGGATGTTCCAGGCTGCGGGCGCTCCTGGCGGCAGCAAGGCAGGGGTAATAAAGACCGGCGAACAACGCAAGCCAGAAACACCAGGCAACACACGTAAAGACCGCGCGGCAGTCTCCAGATTGTCGCGGGAATTGCCTTGGTTGCTGCCAAGGCCGAGATAACAGCGCATGATGCTGAGGCGTTACCTTTTCAGGCAGCCCTCGCGCAGTTATCGCAACCGTGGACTTCCGTCAGGAAATCCCACAGTGCCGTTGCCGCCTCTTCAGCAGCAGCGGCGGCTTCCTGCTTTTGCGGCTCTGGTAGCTTGTCCAGCATGTCTTTCAAAACCTGGCGGTGCCAGACATCGGCCGATTTATGTACTTCAAAGAATTCAAGCGTACGTGCATCAGTCACACCATATTGCTCGCGCAGGCCGGTGATCTTAGAATCCGCGACCTCAGGCACCTGGGCTTCATAGGCATACAACGCGCCCAGACCTTCATGGAAGGAACTGCGGGCATGGCGGAAGAAAGTGTCCATCACGTTTTGAATACCAACGCGCGGTGCCGTAGCTTTGGCGTTGACGTTATTCACGCCCATGCCTTCTGCGAATTGCAGCCACAACTCCGGGTGTGGCGTGCCGTGGGACACGCCTTCTTCATCGTTCAGATTGTCGAGAATTTCACGCCGTTGCGTCGCATCTTCGCACTGGGAATGGATGGCACCCAGATAGCGCGGGAAGGCGGCCACATGCTGGTAATACTGAGCGGCGTAATCCTGCAGTTGGTCGCGCGTGATCTTGCCCTGCATCCAGTCCATATAAAACGGGTGTTTCAGGAGGTGCAATGGCTCCAGCTTGGCGGCGAAAATATCGGTCATGGCATGGCCTTTCAGGCAGGAAGTTAGCAAGAACGCCACAGAATAGGGTAAAATGGGCAGAAGGACAACTGGTTCGTCGGATTTATGCCTTGTCAAGGCGCCGCGCCGACGTCATAAGTTGGCCGGAATTTTTTTATGGAGAATGTGCTATGCGTGCGGAAATAGCAGCGGCGGTTGCGGCGGTGGAGAAATCGCTGTCCCTGCTGAGGAGGCATCTTTGACTACGACAAATCACTCAGTCGCCTGGAAGAGCTGAACGCCTTCGCCGAAGACCCAAAATTGTGGGATGATCCACGTCGTGCTCAAGATGTGATGCGCGAGAGGAATAAGCTGGATCAGGCCATGGGCGGCTATCACACCCTAGCACAAGAACTGGCTGACGGAACCGAACTACTGACCATGGCGGAGGGTGACAGCGATAGCGCTATGATTGCGGAAGCCGAGCAGAGCTTGCTTGCGTTGCAGGCCAAAGCTGCCCAACGCGAGTTAGAGAGCCTGCTATCTGGCGAGGCTGACGGCAATGACTGTTATCTGGAAGTCAATGCCGGAGCCGGAGGCACGGAAGCGCAGGATTGGGCTGAGATGCTGCTGCGCATGTATGCCCGTTGGGCAGAGCAGCACGGCTATAAAATTGAGATGCTGGATGAAAATGGTGGTGAGGAAGCCGGCCTGAAATCAGCGACCATCCAAATCAAGGGGCAAAACGCCTATGGCTGGCTAAAGACCGAATCCGGCGTGCATCGGCTAGTGCGGATCAGCCCGTATGATTCCAACGCTCGCCGCCACACGAGTTTTTCCAGCATCGCGGTCACACCAGTCATTGACGATTCGATTGCCGTTGATGTCAACGAAGCTGATTTGAAGGTTGATGTCTATCGCGCTTCCGGTGCCGGTGGCCAGCATGTGAACAAGACGGAAAGCGCCGTGCGTTTCACGCATTTACCGACCGGAATTGTCGTGGCTTGTCAGCAGGAACGGTCGCAGCATAAGAATCGCGCCAAGGCGATGGAGATGCTGAAGGCTAAGATCTATGAAATGGAACTTAAGAAGCGCGAAGCGGCGGCCGATGCATTAGAGGCGCAAAAAACCGATATCGGTTGGGGACACCAGATTCGCTCTTACGTGCTGCAGCCATACCAAATGGTCAAAGACCAGCGCACAGGCGTAGAAAATAGCCAGGCGCAAGCGGTGCTGGATGGTGACATTGATATGTTCCTGCAAGCTTCTCTGGCCGCTCGCCTCAAAGGCCAGGATGAAGAAGTTTGAGATTATTTGACCTTCTTGTTCGTGTCCTTCAAAACGTCCTCATTAATTGGTAGGGCGACAAAACGGGCATCGCCATCGCGCTGCACCAACAACAGTAGCGGCTTATTGCGCTCTTTCGCAATCTTCACGGCCTGTGTGACCTCCGCTGGGCTAGTGACCTCCTGTTGCGCGATTTCCATTATCACGTCGCCTACTCGCAGCCCGCGCTCCGCTGCCTTGCTGCCCGATTTCACTTCCAGCACCAACAAGCCTTTCACATCTGATTTTATGTTGTACTTCTTGCGAGCGGAGTCATCCAGGTTACCAAGAGTCAAACCAGTGTTGCTGACTGCCTCTCCAGCAGCTTTTGTGTCCTTATTTTCAGTTTTCTCCTTTTGGGATTTATCTCCCTCAGCAAGCTTTTCTTCAGATTTTTCGGCGCTCTCTAACTCACCCAGTTTGACTTTAAGCTCGATCTCTTTGCCATCGCGCCAGACCGTCAGTGGCACAGTCTTACCGACATCCGCCTCCGCGACGATTCGGGGCAGCCGCCGCATTTCAGTGACTTCTTTGCCGTCAAAGCTGAGAATCACATCGCCATTCTGCACGCCAGCTTTTTCCGCAGGGCCACCGTTATTGGCGCTTGTAATCATGGCACCGCGCGGCTTGCCGAGGCCGAGGCTTTCAGCAATTTCTTGCGACACGCCCTGAATCCGCACGCCGAGCCAGCCTCGCCGCGTATGTCCCGACGTCTTGAGTTGCTCTACCACATTTTTGGCGAGCCCTGAGGGAATCGCGAATCCTAGGCCTATCGAGCCACCGCTAGGTGAGATAATGGCGGTATTTACGCCGATAACTTCGCCCTGCATGTTGAACATCGGGCCGCCGGAATTGCCGCGATTTATAGCGGCGTCAGACTGAATGTAGTCGTCATACGGACCAGACTCGATATTGCGAGAACGTGCCGAAATGATGCCGGCGGTAACAGTGCCGC
Source organism: uncultured Rhodospirillales bacterium (assembly GCA_964403435.1). Taxonomy (GTDB): domain Bacteria; phylum Pseudomonadota; class Alphaproteobacteria; order UBA9219; family RFNS01; genus JAGOHT01. Next base: position 3,290 of record CAYOGS010000129.1, read on the forward strand.
CAAAGGCATAGGGATTGCCGATGGCCAGCACCCAGTCGCCTACACGCAACTTGTCGCTGTCGCCCCATTTAGCCGCAATGAGAGGCTTTTCTGGCTTTACTTTCAAAACCGCGAGATCAGTTTTCTTATCAGTTCCGACCAGTTCGGCCTTAAGCGTGGTGTTATCATGCAGAGTAACGCTTATCTCGTCGGCGTCCTGCACGACATGGTTATTGGTGACGATGTAGCCCGCCGCATCAACAATGAAGCCCGAGCCAACCGAAGTCGCGCGCTGCATATCTTCAGGCATTTGCTCCTGGTAACGTTTTTGCTGTTCCTGCAGATCACGGAAAAATTTCTCAAAAGGCGAGCCGGGGGGCAGTTGCGGCAGCTCATCCATCATCTGGTTGAGTTGGTCAGAACCAGCTCCAGCTCCGGCCTTTTGACTAGTGGATATATTCACAACTTGTGGCAGCAGCTTTTCAGCTATATCTGCGAAGCCATTGGGGGGCGCGCCGGGTGGCAAAGCGGCAGCGAAATTTGAAGGCGCCTCGGCCCGCGTAGGCAAGGAGGGTAAAAAAGCCAAGGTTGCGCACAGCGCAGGCATCAGCATTAAATATTTCACTTGCTTCATGGTCCGCTCCAGTCTTCAAACAACCATGCCGTGCATCCTGCAGATGGCATATGGCTAAATTACGGCGATTAACGCACCTGGCCGGCCTCATGGAACGTCTTGAAAAATGGGCTGTCCGGCGCCAGCATGTAACTGGTGCTGTCCGGCTTCAAAGCCGTCCGATAGGCCTCCAGGGTGCGATAAAAGTTATAGAATTGCGGGTCCTTGTTCATGGCATCAGCCATAACCTGAATGGCAAGCTTGTCGCCTTCGCCGCGCAATTTCTGCGAATCACGTTGCGCTTCAGAGATTTTGCGCGTCCGCTCGCCTTCCGCCTTTGAGCGGATTTCAAGCGACTTCATTTCACCTTCCGCACGCAATGTTGCAGCTTCCTTCTGGCGTTCCGAGCGCATGCGATTGTAGACGTTCTGCAGGGTTTCCGTCGGGAGGTCAGTGCGGCGAATGCGGACATCCACGACCTCTACGCCGTAACGGCTGACATTGCTGTTCATCTCTTCTTTAATGCGCGACATAACTTCATGGCGCTTATCGGAAAGTAGATCCCCAACGATGTAATTACCCATTATGTTGCGGATGGAGGAGTTTAAGAATCCGCCTAACCTCTCCATAGCCTGATCCTCATTGCGCAGACTTTGCGTGAAAATCAGCGGTTTATTTATCCGCCAGCGGGCAAAACCATCAATGTCTAGGATTTTCTGGTCGGCCATAGTCACACGCTGCGCCTGCGGTTCTAACGGCAAAACGCGCCGCTCAAAATAGACTACATCCTGCAGGAACGGGATTTTGGCATAAAGCCCCGCGTCCTGGATGACACGCCGACTTTCTCGGAATTGGAAGACAATAGCCTGTTCGGCCGGGTTAACAACGAACAACGTACTAAAAAGTACTAGAACGATGCTAGCTATAAGTACAAGCGGGATAATAATTTGGCGTGGCATCTTATTGACCCTCCTGGCGTGTGGCCGTCACTCTACCGAGCCCCTGCAAAGGCAGATAGCCGGTTATACCCTTGATATTGGGGTCTATGACCACCTTGTTGGCGTCTTTCAGGATAGTCTCCATGGTTTCAAGATACATTTGGCGGGCGGTCACGTCTTTCGCGTTCTGGTAAGACTGATAGACGCTCAGGAAACGCTGCGCGTTACCTTGAGCCTGGTTGACTACCTGATCCTTGTAAGCGCCGGCTTCCTGCAGCATTTTAGTAGCCTGACCTTCCGCTTCCGGCATAATTTTGTTGCGATAGGTTTCAGCTTCGTTGATCCGTGTCTCCTTGTCCGAGCGGGCGCGCGTCACATCTTGGAATGAGTCTGCGACTTCTTGCGGAGGCATAGCGTTGCGCAAATTAATCTGCGTTACAAGAATTCCTGCCTGGTATTGGTCGAGCGTCTTTTGCAACAATGCCAATGTCTTTTGTTCAATCTGCTCACGTCCGGTGGTGATGGCATTTTGAATATTGGTCTGGCCGATGACTTCACGCATCGCCGACTCAGCTACGGCCTTAATAGTTAGCCGAGGGCTGGAGATATTGAACAGGTAATCTTTGACTTTTGTGGCGTCAACCTGCCAGATAACATCGAAATTGATGTCCACGATATTTTCATCGCTGGTCAGCATCATGCTGTCATTTTCTTTACTGCCGACGCGGCGAAGATCCTCGGCCGCCTGGTAGCCAACAGCCTCGCGCCGCGCGGTCGTGACATCAGCTAGCAACACATCTTCAAGGGGGTAGGGCCAATGGTAGCGTAGGCCAGAACCAACGATTTGTCGGGGCTGACCGAGCTGCATGATCACGCCGACTTCAGAAGCGTTGACCATGAAGATGCCAGTGGCGCCCCAAAGAACTAGCAAAATGATCCCGAGAACCGCGAAAACTTTGCCGCCGCCAACATTGCCACCCATAAAATCCTGTGAGGCACCTTTAAATGCGCGCTTCAAGGCTTCGAATTCGTCCCTACCAGGCGGTCTTCCACCACCGGCAGGCTGCTGGGACCAGGGGTTATTCCC
>CAYOGS010000130.1:0-5864 GCA_964403435.1 uncultured Rhodospirillales bacterium
CTTTGATCCTGCGGCGCTTCCATGCCAAGCTTGGTGCCGCCCGTGCCAACTTTGCTCGCCTGAGCCTGAGTAAATGCTGCATTTGGGGTCTTCTGCACCTCGCCGTGGACGAAATCATCCAGAGTCTGAGGCAACAGAATGCCTTTATCCTTAGCCGCCGGGCCCACTGTTGCCTGGTTGACGAAACGCACTTCGCCCTGCTCGTTACGACGCGGCACGAAGGTCGTTTTCTCGCCAGCCTTATCAACAGTGATGGTCGTGGGATCCGACTTCTGTTTGCCGGCAACATCATGCCCGCGCACGGTGATACCCATAGTCTGTTCGCCCACCGTCAAATTGCCTGCCGCAATGGTCGTGCCATTGTTGCGGATCGTACGCATTTGACTCATAGCAAAGGCATCTGGGTTGTTTTTGTCACCCAACCCCTGCGCCAAAGTGCCCTGGATACCCGTAACGACGCCATGGATGTGCGTCATAGCGTCCGTCGGCGAGACGGGAGTGTCCTTTGTGGGTTTTTTGTCTTTCGGTGGGGCAGCGACCATGATGTCCTCGGGGGTGAGTGTTTAAGTTTTCAGTTTACCAGTTTTTGCTGAAAGTAAAACTTTTACCGGCGCAATCAGCGGTTTATGGTTGCTAACTTATTCACCAAGCCGATTGACGCGTATGACCATAATTCCCCCCACCTTCTCCGTGATCATTCCGGCCTATAAAGCCTTGGTGACATTGGAAAAAGCCGTTGATTCGGTCTGCCGGCAGACTTACTCGGACTGGGAGTTGCTCATTATCAATGATGCTTCGCCAGACGGCACCGGCGCCTTGGCCGACCAGTTGGCGAAACGGGATGCGCGTATTCGTGTACTGCATTTGGCGGAGAACCGCGGCAAGCCGAACGCAATGAATGTGGGTACGGATGCCGCACGAGGCACTTGGATCGCACTCCTGGACGCCGACGACTGGTATGCGCCGGAGCGGCTGGAAAAATTACTGAGCGTCGCAAATGACGACGTGCAAATGTTGGCTGACAACCAGTTTTTCTTCGATGGCAAAGCCAACCAAATCGCCGGCAAGGCATTTCCAGCAACCGTGCCTATCGCCACGCTCGGACTCAAAGAATTTTTGGCAGCCGCGGACGCGATGGCCAGCTTTGATTACGGTATGTTGAAACCAGTTTTTCGCGCCGACTTCCTGCGCCAGCACGCTATCCGTTATTACGAGCCGGCGAAAGTGGGGGAAGACTTTCTTATTCTGCTAACTTTTTTTGTCGTCGGAGGTCGTGCGCGCCTGCTGCCGGAACCGCTTTATTATTATCTCCAGCCTTTCGGCACCCTCTCCAAACAATGGGCGCAGGACGAACGCAAGCCATATGACTTTGTCCTTCTTGAACAAATTAATGCCCACGGCCTGCAAACGTTCCATGACAAGCTGAAACCAGCCCAGCGTACACTGCTGACGCGTCGCGGCCACGACATCGCCGCCCTAGCGCGGTTCGACCGGCTGCGCGCTGCGCTGAATCAGAGGAACATTCTTAGCGCACTGAACCTTATCCTCACAGCGCCGATGCCCTTTTGGCGACTGGTGGAGAACCGGATTTTACAACGGCTCAACCCGAATTGGCCGCCGCGCCCGCGCGTCCCGCAGCAAGATCTTATCACCTAAGGCGTGTAATTTTGGAGCAGCCGCGGCACACCTGAGAGGATGACGCCATCACCCGCAATGCCTGCTCGTGCCATTGCCTGGATTACCACGGACAAGTGACCGGGCGTCTGAAGCCGACGCGGCCCAGGCGCAACCGATTCTGGCATAGAAGGCAGACTGACGCCGCCGGCGCAGAGAATCTGCCGGCCAAATGTTGCGCAATTCTGTTGCACCAGATGGTAAGGCGGAGGATTGATAGCCGTGAGAGCTACAGCCGCGCGCATGCGGGCATGAGCGTCAGCGCCTACAGGCAAGTAGATGTGGTCGTCGGCGCGCAAAGTCCCCGGACGATGGATAACCACTTCAGCAGCCACGTGGCGCGATAGGATATCGTCCATTGCCTCAGTGGTGCCTGGTTTATAGAGTGAATCCGCCGCGTTGGCCGGTGCGATCAAACCACCACCCGGCTGGCGACGATGCGCGATAGCGGTAAAGTGAAAATATTGGGAACCATGGGATTTATCGTGTAGGCCAAGAATAGCTGAACCAAAAGGCGCCGCCGTGTGCGCCGTAATTTCCTTGAGCGCAGCTGACCAATCTTGTTGTGGCGCGACGCGAACGAGTGTGCCGCTCTGCCGGTTGAGCGTGGCATCCGCGCGATCAATGTGCAGCGAAACAGCGAATAAATTCATTGTCCTATCACCCTATTCGGCTTGCATAGCCCGAGATCCCGCATCCGGTCAATTGTCTCAATAGTTTCAGTATAGCAACCACATTGATACCGTGCTTGATGTTTGGCGCGGATATTCTATCTTGATGGCGGCGCTCAACACTGCCGACTCCACCCTCACCTGCCTCACTCATGGAGATTTCCCCGATGTCAAAGACCGTCACAACCCTCGCTTTGCTGGGAACATTGGCGCTGGCACTGCCGGCTCAGGCTGCCGAAAAATCGGTGGAAGCTGTTGCCGAAAAAGCCGCTGAAAAAGTGGTGGAAGCAGTAGCTGATAAAGTTGCTCCGCCAGTGGCGAAGGTTGACCTCGCCAACGCTACGGCCGGCCTCTATGCGATTGACCCGAGCCATACCAACGTCATTTTCCGCGTCTCTCATCTCGGCTTCTCCGGCTATATGGGACGCTTTAATAAAATCGAGGGCAAGGTGGCACTCGACCCCAAGGATTTGAGCAAGACCACGCTCGACGTGACGATTGACGCCTCCAGTGTTGACGTAAATCTGAAGAAGCTCGAGGACGAACTGCGCGGCAAAGAGATGTTTGACGTTACCGCACACCCCAGCATCACCTTCAAATCGACCAAGCTGGAGCAAACTGCTCCGAACCGTGGCACCATCACCGGCGATTTGGCTTTCCGCGGCGTGACCAAGCCGGTGACTCTTGACGTAACCCTGAACGGCGTGGGTCCGCACCCGATGAACAAAAAGCAGACCCTGGGGTTCAGCGCCAATGGCGTGATCAAACGTTCGGACTTCGGTGCGGCGCAATGGCTGCCGATGGTTGGCGACAACGTGCAGCTGATTATCGAGACCGAGCTGCAGGCGGAATGAAACACCCCTCTCCTCAGCGTTATAATAGCGTGGCGATCAGCCTTCACTGGCTGATCGCCCTGCTTATTTTAGGACTTCTCGCCAGCGGATTCATCATGGGCGAGTTGGAAAATTCTGCTTTTAAATACAAATTATTCCAACTGCATAAATCCTTCGGCATCACCGTGCTGGGGTTGAGCCTGTTGCGTCTGGCTTGGCGGCTGTTGACGCCCGTGCCAGCATTGCCGGATGGAAAGACGTGGGAAATATGGCTAGCGCGCGCGGTGCGCTTGGGTTTTTACGTTTTGATGATCGGCATGCCGCTGGTCGGATGGCTAGGCGTTTCCACTTCACCGCTCAAAATCCCGACCGTGCTGTTCGGCTTGGTGCCCCTGCCCCACCTGCCGTTTTTTCAGGGCGTCCCGGACGCCGCCGAGCAGTTCTTCGAACTGCATGAGACCATGGCGTTCATCATGATCGGACTGTTCTGTTTGCATTTCGGTGCCGCGGTCAAGCACCATTTCCTGTTTAAGAACGATGTATTACTGCGTATGGCGCCGCTTTGGGCGCATGGTATTTTGCGCGCTTTGAGGGGACAATCCAGTGTTTCATAAAACTGCCGCGCTTGCCATTGCTAGCCTGACCCTGCTCGTCATGCCCAGCCAAGCGGCGCAGAAATGGGTGGTTGATGACGGCACCAGCAGCTTAAGCTTCAGCGCGCAACAGGGCGAAGAGACCTTCGCCGGAGGATTCAAGAAATTTACGGCCGCCGTCAGCTTCAGCCCTGACGATTTAGCCAACAGCAAAATTGCTGTAACGGTGGATACCAGCAGTATTTTTGCCGGTTCAGTCGAACGCGACGCGGCATTGCCGGGCGATAGTTGGTTTGACACAGCGCGCTTCCCTCAAGCGCGCTTTGTTACAAGCCAAATCAACGCCGACGGCCCAGGCAAATATGTGGCTGATGCGAAACTGACTATTCGTGACATGACGCAAGAGGTACGGCTGCCTTTCACGCTGGTGCGTCAAGATGATGGCAAGACCCGAGCTATGGGTAGCGTTGTCCTACAGCGCAATGCCTTCGGTATTGGTCAGGGTGAGTTCGCCAGCGATGGATGGGTGAAATATCCAGTCACTGTACGAATAGACATTCTGGCTTATCCGGAAGATAGCGCAGCCGCGCCTCAATAGGCCAGCTCCCACTTGTCGCGCCAAGCATCCGACACATAATTGATAATCAGAGATTGGCGCAGCCCACTGATAGGGCGCTTGGTAAAGCCATGCCAGGTTTTATTACTGGGAATAAAAATCAACCCGCGGTTAGGTTCGTATGGCACCGATGTCACCAGATTATGATCCGGCGTATCGTCATATATATCTGTGCCAGCATCACGTAGGGTCGGGTCATCCGAGAGATAGACCAACATAGTAAAGAACTTGACGCCGATATCAAGGTGCGGCTCCAGCCAGAAGCCATCTTCATCTTGGCAATATTCAATACGTAAATGCCCAGCAGATAGATCGGCGCCAGTCAACTTCGACAGCTCAGCTTTCACTACTGGTGAATTAAAAGCATGGGCAACCAGCGCGCAAACAGGATATTGCCGCTGGTTCTCTTGCGTAAAATAGATACGACTAGCATTGTTGGTTTCGCGGCGACCGCTGAAAATTGCTGCCTCAGGCGGGGTGAATGGAAGATCAGTAATGTCATGCACGACGCTCAAAGGCAAAACATCAGACAACAGCCAATGATCATAAGGCGTAGTGACATGGTTACATTGGGCAAAACAACGCAACACACTACCCGTCACGTCGTCCAGCATATCGGCTAATGGCATTTTGGGCTGTGCCTGCATCATACCCTATCTCTCCAATTTCAATATTGCTCGGCACTGGATTGAAAACATTTCTTAAAGAAGGCGGAAAGCTTGTGACGGCCAAGATTTTTTGCGAGCGTTGCTTCCGACTGGACCCAGTTGAACATGATATAGCGTCGCGGCCCTTCGAACGGAGCGTGGCCATGCCAGGAGTTATCCGCGCGCTTAAAGGCTACGAAATTGCCACCAGTCGGTGGCACCTCCGCCAGTACGCTGTTGATATCGTGCTGGCTACGCAGTAGTCGCAGCCGACCGCCTTGCTGATCCCATGTCGCATCATTCAGATAGAGCAGACAGGTAACGATCTTGTCCTTCGAATCGCAGTGAATACGCCCATCCTTGCGCTGACACTGGCCTCGCACAGTGATCAGCAACGGCTTGTCATGCAGCCTAACGGCAAACTTCTCAGCCATCAGCGCTGTCATGCGTGGACTGCGTATTGTTTCAACCAGACGTGCGAAAGCGCCGCCATAATGTAGGCTGCTCAACGGGAATATCCCGGGCTGGTTGATGTCTGGAAAATCCCGCGCCACAGCTGCTAAATCCGCTGTGTCCAACACAGAGCCGGCGTTGAAATAACAAAACGGCTCGTGCACGACGGATGCCGATTGGAGAGCAGCAAAGTCAATCATCATTTGAGACTAGGCGATTCTACCTGTCTCGACTGTATGACATAACAGCGCAGTCATCCTGAGTGCCAAGTGCATTAGTTATGGTGCATGCTGGAAGCGAATGCACTTTAATCGGGGTTAAGTTTGAGAGACTTGCCCAAAAACTCCAACACCTTGCGCTCATAGTCCGCTCCAGAG
>CAYOGS010000131.1:0-5805 GCA_964403435.1 uncultured Rhodospirillales bacterium
GTCACGGACGTCTTTCATACCATGGCGGCTAACCAAGACTGATTAGGAGAATTTATGTCCGGCACGACGCTAAAAGACAAATTGATAGGCTGTTTTGACCTGTTCTTGTTCTTTCCGCGCGGTATCAATGCCTTCGTGGGTGAAAAACGCACCGCCATTCGCGCGTTCATCATCGTGAATGCTCTGCTGTTTCCGCTTATCCCTATCACCGCCGCCATGGTCCCGCCGGTCGGCATGGAGGGGCAGAATTACCCATTTATTTTGAAAATTGTGCTTCTGCACGATCTGATCACCATGGTCGCCGGCCTCTGGATCACCTGGCTGATTGCCGGGCTCCTGGAAAAACAGCACCGTTTTTGGCTCGGACTTGAAGCCAGCGCTTGGTGCAATCTGCTCTTCGCCACTGTGGTGATGATTCCCCTGCTGATACTGGATCATAACGACCTGGTGCCGGACGCCACCATGCAACGCACTTATACGATTCTGGCATGCTATGCCTATGTCTTCGGCGGCACTGTGCTCTATGCGGTCTACCGCGTGAATATTTTTCTGATCTTGGCCTGGAGCATTTTAGGCTTCGGCATTGACCGCGAGACCTGGAATATCCTCTATGCCTTGCATGGGCTGCCGCAGCTGCCTTGATTGCGGCGCCTGAGGGCGGATTTATCCATCCCAGATAAAAGTGACCAGAAACAAATGTCACGCCAGTGGAGGCTGACATCCAGACCTTTACGCGCGTCTGCGCAGAAACAAAATTGCAGATGGGCTTCAGCCGCGTTGAGTTGTCATAGCGTCTGCGCTCAGATGAGTCTTTATCCTCGCTACAGGCATTTCTGGCGCACCACTGTGGTATCCGAACGTTTCAACCGGCCAAATTAATTTTTCTTTAACCCTACGGATGCTTGAGTGTTGCCAGACAGCGACCCAACCGGTGCCCTATTTACCGCATGTTAAGCGGGTTGCGGTTAAGGTGCGTGACTGTTGCATACCATCCAATTCCACTGAGGGGGAAAACATGAGTCTTATGTCCATTCGTCGCCGCCGCGCGGCGCAAAAGGGCTTCAACTTGATCGAAGCCGCCATCGTCCTTGGTATCGTCGGCCTGGTGGTCGGCGGTATCTGGGTCGCCGCTACGTCCGTCTATGCCAACCTGCGTGCCAAATCCGCAACGGATCAGTTGCTAGCGATTGCTCAAGGCGTACGTGCCTTGTACGCAACGTCTGCTAACATGGCCAACACGGCAGCAGACGTGACGGCTCTGATGGCGCAAGCAAATGCGCTACCTGGCGACGTTCTGACAACGGCTCGCAGTGCTGCAACTTCGGCAAACACTGTGAATCCATGGAACGGAAATCTTGGTGTTGTTGGCAACGCTGCGGCCAACGCTACCTCGTTCGCCGTGATCTACTCTAACGTGCCTTCCGCGGCTTGTGTTGACTTCGTCTTACGCAACGTAGGTACATCACACGATACGGGGATGACCAACGTTTATTATGGTGCTTCGGGTGCTGTGAACGCACTTCCTGGTGCCAATATTGCAGTTACCGCTGGTGCAGCGATTACGCTGGCGAACACCCAAACCGCTTGTGACACCGCTGGCGGCACGGCGCGTAACATTGGTTTCATGTTCAGCCTGAAGGGCTAATCCAGCCACAGGACTATGAAGACTGGGCGGCGCCGCAAGGCGCCGCCTTTTTTCATGCCCCCATTTCACCGCGCCATTCCGCTTTGGCAAATCCCATAGCCCGGCTAAGCTGCAGCATGGTCTCACCACACCCAACAAATGATTCGCGCTTGCTGCTGCAGAGCGCTCTGGCCAAACACCGCCAAGGCGATCTGGCTGGTGCCGCACCGCTCTACCGTCAAATCATTGCCCAAGACCCGCAGAATGCCGATGCGTATCAGCTGCTTGGCGTTTTGGCCCAACAGCTGGGCAAGCTTGAACTGGCGCGGGAGTTGCTGGAGCAGGCCGTTGCGCTCCAACCCCAACATGCCCCGGCGCTGGCGAATCTGTCCCTGCTATTGCGCCAGCAGGGCGCAATGGACGAAGCTTTGAGCCGTGCTCAAGCAGCTGTGACAGCTGACCCCACATATGCCGATGCCCATAGCGCGCTCGGCGGACTGCTGGCGGCGCGGCGTGATTATGCGGGTGCTTTGCGCCATTTGCGCCGGGCGCTGGCATGGCAGCCGGAAAATGTAGCGTTGCTGAATGACATTGCCAATTCCGAGCGGCGGCGTGGTGATCTTATTGCCGCTTTTGCCGCCATCACGCAGGCGCTGGCGCTGCAGCAACAACAAGCCATACTGCACCATACGCATGGCAATATTCTGCGCGGCGCCGGCTATCCCGACTTGGCGTCTGCGGCGTTCATGCGTGCCTTCCATCTTGACCCCACGCAGATTGAATCGCGGCAGAACGCTGCCTTGTGCCATTTGTTACTGGGCGATTTCGCCGTGGGGTGGCAACTTTATGCCGAGCGCGGTCTGCCGAGCGCGCGCACGATCGGCCTCAAGCCATGGGACGGTAAAAGCGCCGGCGGTCTGCTGATTCAGGCTGAGCAAGGCCTGGGCGATACGCTGCAATGCGTACGATATGCGTCAGAGGCTCATTCCGTGGCTGGCCAAGTGGTCCTGGAAGTGCAGCCACCGTTGCTCAAATTTTTGCGGCACACTTTTCCTGACCTCACAATGATCACGCCGGATGATGCGTTGCCGCCCGCCCTGCAGTACCATTGCCGGATGTTAGATTTGCCGCCCTGGTTTGAAATGCCGGCGGCGCCCTACCTAACGGCGCCGGTTGATACGGCATTGAAGGCGCGCGTGCAATCCATGCCGACGCCGCGTTTTGGCCTGGTGTGGGGTGGAAATCCCGGCCATTTGAACGATGCGAATCGTTCCGTGGCGCTGGCGGAACTGATTCCGGTGCTGCAACCTTGGCTAGCGCATAGTCTCAGCCTGCAAAAAGGGCCGCAGCAGGTGGAACTGGCCGGCACTGGCATCACAGATGGCGGCGCGTGGTGCCAGGATTTCGCCGCTACGGCGGCGCTGGTGGCGCAGCTTGACGTGGTCATCAGCGTGGACACCTCCGTCGCGCATCTGGCTGGCGCCATGGGCAAGCCCGTCTGGCTGCTATTGCCTTATGATCCAGATTGGCGCTGGCTGCTACAGCGGCGCGATACGCCCTGGTATCCCACGATGAAACTCTATCGCCAGCGCCGGCCGCAAGATTGGTCGTCGCCGTTGGCTGAATTGCAGGGCGACCTAGCCGCGTTGATGGCCGGGGACCGTGGTGTTTTACAGCCGCCACCTTGGGACGGTGCTCCGGCGTCACGGCCGGAACAGCCCGTGTTGGTGTCTAGATTGGATTAGCCCGCGGCCAAGCGTTTCGTCAGCTTGTCGGTCAAAAGAGCGCGGTTCATACGCACCCAATAGTCGGCTTCCGGCGTCGCCAGAACTGGCTCCAACCCCTTTTGCTCAAAACGTGTACCGCGATTTTGGCTGAAAATCTGCAGAGCGAGAGCCGGTCGCAGCGCGGCATTGCCAGTCACTTGGCTGGCGGCGCTGGCGTACATAGCCAGTGCCATCTCGCTGCCGCGCACGTTGCTCACGGTGTCCTTGACATTCATTCCCTTCCCTGGATTTTCAGCCAGCACGACGGCATGCAGCAATTCTTCGGCCTGAGTAACGATTTGCCGGCCAGCGGTCGTACCGATTTTCGGCATTGCGAGCAGCTTAGCGGTGCGGCGGAAGGCCGCGAAAAATTCATCACGGGCTTGGTCGGGGTCACGGGGCAGGTCTGCGGTACGCATGGCGATGTCCTTAATCAATTAATCAGCGTTGTGCGAGTTGGTCTTTGACCAACTTGACCCAAGCAGTGGTCTCCGGCCGTGTCAAGAACTGACGGGCGTCGACGTTTTGGTCGACGGTCAACAGCGTATCGGCCTGTAAACGACGTAGGCTCTCATACGTCTTAGCCGCGCGTCCGCGCTTGCCCCAGAAGCTGGTATGCTGCTCGCCGGCCGCAGCGAAGGCGGCTAGGATGAATTGCGCAGCTTGCGTTGCCGGTGGCAGCGATGCTGCCGGCGTGTTTTTGGCCGTCGCTTCGATCAGGCGTTCAGCCAGATTGATGGTATGTAGCCCGTGCCGGCGTTTAGCCGACAAATCCTCTTGGCCACTAAAGGCACGAAAAGCGGCATAAAAATCCGCGCGGATTTGCGCATCTTGATAGGCTTTCTGCGCCATGGCCTGGTTAAAACCCATCGAGCCGGCTTCCATCATCTGCGACCGCCTTTGTACCGTTGACGGCGGATGGTAGAAATCTGCCCCAGGCAACACAAGGGTGTATTTACTTGCCGCCCATAGCGCGTGTAAAGCTTGCAGGGGAGTATGATGGCAAAAAATCTGCAGCATTTTGGCATTCTCGGCGCTGGTGCTTTTGGCACTGCGCTTGCGCAAACGCTACGCCGCAGCGGGCGGCAGGTCACACTCTGGGCGCGCGATGCGGCGTTGGTGCAAAGCATCAATGATCGGCGGCAGAACCAGACCTATCTGCCGGATATTCCGCTCGAACCTGGCATCAAGGCGACATCGAATTTGCAGACGTTAACAGAATGCGATGCGTTGCTGCTGGTCACGCCTGCTCAGCATTTGCGTGAAGTATTACTCAGCTTGCCACCGCTGCGGCCTGAGGTGCCCCTGGTGATTTGCGCCAAGGGTATAGAGCGCGGCACCCTGGCGTTGCTCAGCGTGGTGATAGCGGAAACCTTACCAGGGCAACCTTTCGCTGTGTTGTCTGGTCCTAGCTTCGCGGTGGAAGTGGCGCGGGGCATGCCCACGGCGGTGACGATCGCCATGGCTGATCTCACGGCGGCACGGCCGTTGGCCGAGGCCATCGGCAACACGACACTGCGCCCCTATCTCAGTCAAGATGTGATCGGCACACAAATCGGTGGCGCGGTGAAGAACGTGCTGGCTCTGGCCTGTGGCATCGTGGAAGGCAAAGGTATCGGCGACAACGCGCGCGCCGCACTCATCACGCGGGGATTGAGCGAGATGTCGCGCCTCGGAATCGCGCTGGGCGGGCGGGCTGAGACCTTCATGGGGCTGTCCGGCCTCGGCGACCTCGTGCTGACTTGTACCGGCGCGCAATCGCGCAATATGACGCTGGGCTATGCGCTGGGGCAGGGGCGTACACTGGCCGCTGTGATGGCGGAACGGCGCAGCGTTGCGGAAGGCGTTTTCAGCGCCGCTGCCGTGGCGTCGCTAGCGGCACGGCACGGCATTGAGATGCCGATTTGTGACGCAGTGCATCGGATTCTCGATCAGGGCGCTGCGATTGACGATGCGATTCGCGGCCTCTTGTCTCGCCCGCTGCGCCAAGAGGCAATCTAACGATGGCATATTGGCTGATGAAATCGGAGCCGGATGTTTATCCCTGGGAAAGATTGCAGCGCGAAAAGCGCGGCAGTTGGGACGGTGTACGGAACCACCAAGCGGCCATACATCTCCGTGCCATGCAAGTGGGGGATGAGGCTTTTTTCTATCATTCCAATATCGGGAAAGAAATCGTCGGCATCATGCAAGTGGTCAAGACGGCCTATCCAGATCCATCCGACACAACCGGCAAATTCGTGATGGTAGATGTCGCGCCTTTGCAGCCGCTCGCCAGAACAGTGACGCTCGCACAGATCAAGGCCGACAAAATCCTGCAGACCATGGTGCTGGTGCGGCAAGGAAGGCTTTCCGTCTCGCCTGTCACCGCCATACAATGGCGGCGCGTGCTGGTGCTATCCGGCAGGGTTTAGG